>CAYMWT010000175.1:0-5306 GCA_964394055.1 uncultured Oscillospiraceae bacterium | reverse complement strand
AAATGTCCCGCATGTACAGCTTGGGGCCTTTTCTTGCCAGGATGTACTTCTTGTCACCGGCCTGACGGGCCATTTCGTGGGCCAGAGGAATGCCCTTGGCCTCGGCGGTGATGATGTAGTCATATTCCGGAGCCTGGGCCAGCAGCTCCCTGGCACAGGCCACAGTCAGCTCCTGGTCGCCGAAAATGACAAAACCGGCAATGGACAGATTTTCGTTCAGCGGGCAGATGGGCAGATCCCGTTCCAGGCCCGCAACGGTCATATGATAGTACATGGGTCAGCAGCTCCTTTTTCTATTTGGGCGGCCTCGGAACGCCGTTCCGAAACCGTCTGATTTTATCTTCATTATACTACCCGGCAAAAAAATGTCAAGAAAATCCACGCTTCAGGCCGATAGAAGCCCCAATGCCCATTGGAGGGTTCCCACAAGTCTTTCCGGATACAAGGTGCCCCGGTATGCGCAAAGCATACCGGGGAATTTCCTCATTTAATTTCCGTTGCGGATCTGAAGAAGCTTCTGCTTCAGATCGTCCTCCATTTTTGCCATCTCCGCTTCCGCAACCTGCCGCTTGGCCCGGCCCTCTGCCTGAATCTTCATCACATCGTCCAGGGTCTGGATCAGCTCGGCGTTGGTCTTTTTGAGCACTTCAATGTCCACAATGCCACGCTCCGCTTCCTTTGCCGTCTCCACCGAGGCCATATGCAGCTTTTCTGCGTTCTGCTTTAACAGGGCGTTGGTCACATCGGTGACCTGCCGCTGGGCCTTGGCAGCCTCCGTGGAATGGCTGATGCCCAGGGCCAGCACCATCTGGTTCTTCCACAGGGGAATGGTGTTGACCAGGGTGGTCTGGATCTTCTCCACCATCACGTTGTTGTTGTTCTGGATCATCCGGATCTGAGGAGCCGTCTGAATGGAAATGGCCCGGGTCAGTTCCAGGTCGTGGATCTTCTTTTCAAACCGGTCGCACTTCTCCGCCAGGTCTCTTGCCCGCTGGACATCCTCCGCCAGGCCGGTTCTGTGGGCCACCGCTTCCAGCTCCCGCAGCTTTCCTTCCCGTACCGTTTGGAGCTTTTCCTTGCCCGCCAGAATGTACATGGTCAGTTCCTTGAAGTAGGTCAGGTTCTGCTCATACATCTTGTCCAGCACCGCCGAATCCTTCAGCAGACGCACCTGATGCTGTTGCAGGGCCCCGGAGATTTTCTCCACGTTGACCTCCGCCTTGTCGTAGCGAAGCTTCATGGTTTCCAGCTTATTGGCCTGCTTCCGGAAGAAGCCGAAAATGCCCTTGTTCTCCTCGGCGTCAAAGCCCTTCAGCTCTCCCACCACTTCCACAATGAGATCGCCTACCTCACCCAGATCCTGGGTGCGCACATTTTCCAGGGCCGCATCGGAGAAATCCGCCATCTTCTTCTGGGCCCCGGCGCCGTACTGCAAAATCTGGGCCGTGTTCTCAATGTCGATTTTCGCGGCAAAGTCCGAAACCATTTTCTGTTCCGCTTCGGTCAGTACCGGCTCCTTTGGCTTTTGTGCCTTTGGCTGTTCCAGAGACGTTTCCTGTTTTACCTCCAGGATGGGCGCATCCTCCAGCTCCGGCTCCAGTGTCAGCTCCATCGGGGAATTCTCAAATCCGTTTTCCATCTTGCTCCTCCTCTGCGGTTTGTTTTTTCATTTTCATCAGGTCGTCCTCTGTCAGCCCTTCCTGGGCCAGCAGGGTCTGCAATACCGTAATATCACTGGATATGTCCATGGCCGTATCCTTGAACATGGTATCCAGCAGCTTTTCAAAGGCCAGGTTCAGAGTATCCAGGGTTCCCTCGATCTCCTTCTTGGAGGCCTGGATGGTCTCCCCGGCAATGGGCTGGGCGTCCATGTCCGCATAGGCGTTGAGCAGCTTCACCGTCATGGGCAGATAGTAGTTCATCAGCTTTTGCAGGTCGGGAACCACCTCCGGGTGCTCCTCCGCCCGCTGGAAGATCTTCCGGACAATGGTCTCCATCCGGTAGATTTTTCCGGAGATCTCCTCTCCCGGGATGGCGTCGTTACACCGGCGGATCTCCGCAATAAAGGCATTGCCCCGATCCAGAACCTCCCGCACCTGGGCGTCCTGAGAAACAGGCTGGGCTTGCTTCCCAATTGCTTCCTTCCGGGCCTTTTCCTCCGCCTCCCGCTTCTGCCGCTCCAGCAGCATCAGACGGCTTTCCTCAAAATTCTGATAGGTCTCGTCGCTGGTGATCAGCATGGTCTCTTCCCGATCCAGATGGCCTTCCAGGAACAGCCCCTGGTGGATCATCCGTTCCACCTCCCGGCGGACGAACTTCCTGCTTTTACCAACGCTTCGGGCCAGCTTTTCCAGGGTGCAGTGGGTCTTCTCTCCCAGGGCTCGCCGGTAGGCCTTGAATCGGCCCATCCGGTTTACCTCCCGGATACCACCGGACAGGAGCCATACGCCAACGCCGCAGCCGCCCAGGGCGATTCCCACCGGCACCGAGAAAAAACCGCTGCCCATCACCAGGCCCATAACGCCCGCGGCTGCTCCTCCCAAAAAGGAGAAGACGGACAGAATGCTTCCACCCACAATTCTCAGGATTCCAAAGGCAGTCTGCTTATTTCCGTTGCTGTAGAGCGCCGGAAGGTTTTTCTGCTCCAGCACCACCTTGGGCGGCTCCTTGGCCTTCTTCGCCGCTTGGAAGGCCGCCGTGCTGGAAACCGTATTGGAAACCGTGTCCGATACCTTACGGAAGGTTTCGGTGCCAAAGTCCATGGCCCGATCCACCGTCTGCCGGACAGTCTGATTCAGTTTTTGATAATCCTGGGAGGAAACAGCCTTGTCCACAATATCCTCTATCATTTTCCCAAGCTGATCCAGGTCGCCCCGATATTGTCCCATAATAACCACTCCAACATAAGCTTTCTCTATTATAGCGGTTTCCCACACAAAAAACAAGGCAGTTCCAAAATTTTCATCCGCTTTCCTATATGCGCTGTTTGTATGTCAGCTCCCAAAACAAAGTTAAAGACGGACAGCGTGATGCCGTCCGTCTTTGCTGTTAAAAGCTTGCCGAATCCGCAAGCTCGTCCATAAGCTGCTCCATTTCCCGCCGGGTACCGGCGGTTCTGGCCCGTTGGAGAACCTGACGCTTCTGCTCCTTTGTCATCATGGAATAGGCGTTTACCGCTTCCTCGTTCCCGATCAGGGCCATGGCAAAGCCCTGAGGCACCGCATTTTCTTCCATCGCGCGCCTCCCTTACGCCGCCGCGTCCAGCATCTTCCGAATGAAAATGCCGTATCCGGTCTGGGGATCGTTCACCAGAACATGGGTCACTGCCCCAATCAGCTTTCCATCCTGGATGATGGGACTGCCGGACATGCCCTGCACCACCCCGCCTGTGATCTCCAGCAGGTCAGGGTCGGTGACCCGGAGTAAAAAATTCCGGCCGTCCTCCCGGGTTTCCGGATAGATTTTCAGAATTTCCACAGAATATTCCTGGGGCGTGCTGCCGCTGACGGTGCAGCGGATGGCAGCTTCCCCGGTGTGGATATCCTCATAGGCCGCCACCGGAAGCCCTTCTCCCTTCCAGCCGGGTTTTCGCACTCCGAAAACCCCCTGGGGCGTATTCTTCCGCAATGTGGCAATCACATCCGCCCCATCGGCGGTGCCCCGCAGCTGACCGGGGTCTCCCGGGCTTCCCTTTTTCACATCGTTCAGCATGGCCTCATAGGCGTAGCCCCGGGTCATTTCCAGCAGCTTTCCCCTGGCATTGCTCACCCCATGGCCCAGTGCCCCAAATACGCCTGTACCGGGGTTATAAAAGGTAACGGTGCCGATGCCCGCAATGCCCTGGCGGAGATAGACCCCCATCCGGTAGCCTTCCTCCGTCTTTTCCGGGGTCAGGGTCAGGGTGCTGGTCTTCCCACCCCGGCGAACGGTCACCGCCGTGGCCTCCTCCCCAAGAAGGGAACGGATGTCCTCGGCGCTGTGAATGGATGTCTCCCCGATTTTTAAAATCTCGTCCCCGATCTTCAGACCGGCGTCCCGGGCACAGCCGCCCAAAGCTTCGTCATAGGCCGCTACGGTGACGGTATTGTCCTGAAGCTGTAAGCCAATTACCTCTCCCACGGGAATCAAAAGCTGCTCTGCCCGGGCAGGGATGGGCAGCACAGCCAAAAGCAGAAACACTGCAAAAAACGCGCTGAATTTTCGCTTCATTTTTCTCCCTCCTTTTTCTCTGCCCTCTTAATATGACCTGTCAGGAGGGAATGTAACCGCAGAAAAAGTCGAAAACAGAGGGAGAAGCTGGAAAAGAATCGATTTTTTCCTTGCATCTCAGGCCTCTTTCCGTTACCATAGAGGAAAGAAAAAAGGAAGTGGATATTATGGAAGAAACTGTAAATTATCCGGCCCTGGCCGCGGCTGTCACCGCCCTGACAAAGGACGTTCCCCATTTGATTGCCAACCTGAGCAACATCTCCGCCCTGCTGTGGCAGACCCTGCCGGATATCAACTGGGTGGGCTTTTACGCTTTGGAGGGGGAAACCCTGGTACTCTATCCCTTCCAGGGAAAGCCCGCCTGCATTGAGATCCCCTTAGGCCGGGGCGTCTGCGGCACCGCCGCCCAACGGGACGAGATCCAGCTGGTGGAGGATGTCCACCATTTCCCGGGACATATCGCCTGCGACAGCGCCTCCAATTCGGAGATCGTCCTGCCCCTCCACCATCAGGGCAGGCTCTGGGGCGTGCTGGACATTGACAGCCCCACTGTGGGACGGTTTACAGAGGCGGACAGGCAGGGACTTACCCTGGTGGCTTGTGCCATTGAGGAGATTTTATAACATATTTTGCGGCCCGGGGATTTACCTATTGACAAAGTAGGTAAGTCGTGCTATTCTTACCTATGGAATTACTAGGCAAATAGAAACAGGAGGTTCTTTCAATGCAAGTTTACGCTGACAACGCGGCAACCACCGCCATGAGCCAGGTGGCCATCGACGCGATGATGCCCTATTTGAATAAAATTTACGGCAACCCGTCCTCCCTCCACTCCATCGGCCAGAGGGCCAAGGAAGCCCTGGACGAGGCCCGTGCCACGGTAGCCCAGTGCCTGGGCTGCGAGCCGAGAGAGATCATCTTCACCTCCGGCGGCAGCGAGGCCGACAACCAGGCCATCATCTCCGCCGCCCGCAACGGGGCCAAGAAGGGCAAGAAGCACATCATTACCACCGCCTTTGAGCACCACGCCGTGCTCCACACTCTGGCAAAGCTGGAGAAGGAGGGCTTCACCGTCACCTATCTGGACGTAAAGGACG
>CAYMWT010000174.1:0-5313 GCA_964394055.1 uncultured Oscillospiraceae bacterium | reverse complement strand
CGGGATTTGGATTTATAAAGGAACCGCGAGGGTTTGCCTCATTGGCAAGCCCTCCGTCTGTATTTGTAGTACAAATAGCATTGTTTTTTCACTGCGATATTGTGGTATGGTTTTATGCATCATGCCAATACTATAATGATATGAAAACAAGTGGAGGCTATGGAATATGGATAAGTTTATCATCACCCCCAAGGAGGACAAAACCGTTACCATGACCATCCGCATTGACCGGGCTTTGCAGGAGGAATATAACCTTCTGGCCGCGAAAACCAACCGCTCCCGCAATGAGCTGATTGGCATGGCTCTGCGGTACGCTCTGGACAATATGGAGCTGAAGGATGAGTAGGCCCGGACGTGCCCCCGGGAAAGCCGGGACAAAACCCAGGCTGTCCTTAAAAATGGGCCTGATCACCACCATCATTATCTGCTGGCTGGTTCCTATTTTGATCGTGGTAGCGGTGGCCAGCACCATGCTGGAACGCTCCTATCGGCGCAATGAGCTTCAGGAAATAGATGGTACCGCCAAAAGCGGGATTTCCCAGGTGCAGATGTATCTCCAAAGCGCCATCCGCGGCTCCAAGTCTGTGTCCTATGACGGCGTGATCCGCAATGCCTACCGGAAATTCCAGTCCGACGGCATGAGCGTCCAGCTCTACAGAACCTCCCGGGACTATCTGACTCAGACCTTTTCCCGGGATGACAAATATCGGGCTGTGTTCATCAGCTTCTGGGACACCTCCATTGCCCAGCCCTATGTGACCATAGGAGACACCACCAGCTACCAGCTCTCCCAGATTCTGCCCGAGCACACCAGGCAGATTCTCTCCGACATGGCGGACGCGGATACGGACATCCGGTTTTTGTATCTGGATGGGGAACTGTACATGGCAAGAAACCTGCTGGACAGCCACTTTACCAGCTACGCCACCGTGGTCATGCTGCTGGACACCCAGAAGGTATTCGGCCCCCTCAGTGCCCTTGGCGCCACAGGCAGCGTCCGGATCGCCCTGGATGATTGTCTGCTTCAAATTGACAGCCAGAAAAACGTCACTGCCGCCTCCGCCCAGGAAGCCGGCAAGACAGCGGAATTTTCCGCCGAGGTGGACGGCCACACCCTGACCGTAGCCGCCCCGGTTCAGGAATTTGATCTGTGGGAAAACAATCCCTGGCTGGGCTGGGAGATCGGCATGGTAGCTATGATGGTGCTGCCTCTGCTGGCGGTTATTATCTTCCTCTTTACCCGCTGTGTCACCCGGCCCATTCAGACTCTGGCCGATGCCCATAAGCGGCTCCAGTCCGGGCAGCGTGGCTATCAAATCGAAAGCCAGGCGCCTACCACGGAATTCGAAACCCTGTACGCCAACTTCAACGCCATGTCCGCAGAGCTGAAGAGCCAGTTTGAGCGCTCTTATCTGGAGCAGCAGGCCACCCAGCGTGCCCAGATCAAGGCCCTTCAATCCCAGATCAACCCGCACTTCCTGAATAACACCCTGGAAATCATCAACTGGGAGGCCCGGCTGGCGGACAACCAGCGGGTCAGCGCCATGATCGAGGCCCTGTCCACCATGCTGGACGCCGCTTTGGATCGGGACGGACGTTCTCAGATCCCTCTGAAGCAGGAGCTTGTCTATGTGGACGCATACCTGTACATCACCAGGGAGCGCCTGGGCGAAGGCTTTCAGGTTCACAAGGACATTGAGGAGGACATTCTGGAGCAGCCCATCCCCAAGCTGATCCTTCAGCCCATTGTGGAAAACGCCGTGGAGCATGACATTGCCAACCGTCGGGAGGGTCACCTATGGGTGCGCTGCTACCGACGGGAAGGTCAGATTTACTTAGAGGTGGAGCATGACGGCCAGATGACTGAGGCAGATCAGGAAAACATCCGGAAGCTGCTCAGCGAGGACGCCCAGGAAGGCAGCCGGGTGGGTCTGCGAAATGTCCACCAGCGGCTCCGGCTGATCTATGGCAGCAAGGCCGCGCTTCGTATTGAGCAGACCCGGGCCGGTTCCATCCTGGCTCAAATCCGCATCCCTCAGGAGGAATATCATGGTTAAACTGAAACATATTTCCGCCCTGCTTCTTTCTTTCTGCCTGCTGCTGACAGGCTGCCATCAAACCGGCGAAACAGCTGCCCCATCCTCCCAGGAAACCCCTGTTACCATCACCGTTGTCACCTCCTACGGCGGGGATGACGGCAGCCGAGGCAGCTTTGAGGCCGCTGTGGCCGCTTATCAGGATGCCACCGGGAACCGGGTGCTGGACAACTCCGCATCCTCCAACGAGGATTGGAAGGCCAAGGTGCTGACGGACTTTATGACCGGTTCCGAGCCGGATGTGCTCTTTTACTTCACCGATGCCGACGCCGATCCCTTCATCAACGCCGGAAAGGTGGTCTCCATTGAGGAGATCCGTCAGGTCTATCCTGACTATGCCACCAATATGAAGCAGTCCATGATGGCAGTGGCCGCCGACGGTCTCCACTATGCGGTTCCCTCCTACGGCTTCTGGGAAAACCTGTTCGTGAACAAGGCCCTTCTGAAGGAGTGCGGCGTGAAGCTTCCCGGCCCGGACTATACCTGGGAGCAGTTTCTGCTGGACTGTCAGGCCGTGAAGGACAAGGGCCATATTCCCATCGCCTGTTCCCTCAACGAGGTGCCCCACTACTGGTTTGAATTCGCGGTGCTGAATAACGGCAGCATCGAAAACCATTTGCAGGTTCCCAAGGTGGACGAAGACGGCCATCTCATTGACGATGAGGTGTCTCAAAAATGGATCGCCGCTTTGGAGGATATCCGGTACCTGTATCAGGCGGGCTTCTTCCCTCCCAACACTCTGACCGCCTCCGACGCCCAGACCGCCGCCCTGTTCGGAAGGGGCGAGGCCGCCTTCCTCATTGACGGCTCCTGGAAGGTGGGCTTCTTCACCAAAAACTATCCGGAGAGCCTGGATAACCTGGCCATCTCCTGCGTTCCCGGCAAGGGCCAGCGCCCTGCCTCTGATGCCATCGGCGGCATCTCCATGGGCTATTTCATCACCCGAAAGGCTTGGGAGGATCCCCAAAAGCGGGAGGCTGCCGTGGAATTTGTGTTCCACATGACCTCTGAGCAGGTGCTCAGCACCTTCGTCACCACGGAGATCACCGCTCTCATGGGCGGCGCCGCTCCCACTGGTCTGAACAGCCTTCAGCAGTCCGCCGCTGACACCAATGCCAGTCTCACCGGCGTGGTTTCCGCTGTTCAGGACGCCATTTCCGGCGAGGCCAAAAGCGAGCTTTTCGCCAGCATTCCCAAGGTGGTCACCGGCCAGCTTTCCCCGGCAGAGGCCCTGGAAGCTGCCATGGTATTGAATTAAAGGAAAAGAGGATTTGCCATGTATCGGGTCGTACTGATTGACGACGAAGCCCGGATCGTTGAGGGGCTTCGCAAGGTTATCAAATGGGAGGACTATAACTGCCAGGTGGTCGGCACCGCCGGAAGCGGTGAGGAGGGCGCGGCCCTTATCCGCCAGGTGCGCCCCCACATTCTCTTCACGGACATCCGCATGGCCGGACAGGATGGCCTGACTATGGTGGCCGGTCTGCGCAGTGAGTTCCCGGATATGGAGGTGATCATCCTCACCGGATATCGGGACTTCACCTATGCCCAGCAGGCCATCCGTCTGGGTGTGGCCCGCTTCCTGCTGAAGCCCTCCAAAATGGACGAGCTTAAGGAGGCCCTGGAATATGTCACCGCCAGGCTGGACAGCCAGAAGCCACCCCAGGAGGAGGCAGAGACGGAACAGTCCCAGCACGCGGGCAGCTTCCTGGTCAACCAGGCCCTGGCCTACATGGAGAAAAACTACCAGCAGAAGCTGACTTTGCAGGAGGTGGCCGACTGCTGCTTTGTATCCCAGTGGCACCTTTCCAAGCTGCTCAACCGCTATGCCGAAAAAAGCTTTTACGACATTCTCAATGCCATCCGCATTTCCAAGGCCAAGGAGCTGCTTCGGGATCCCAGCCTGAAGATCGGGGAAATCAGCGAAATGGTAGGCTATGCCGACACCGCTCACTTTGCCCGCACCTTTAAAAAGCTGGCCGGAATGAGCGCCAACGAATACCGCAATTCCCTGCCCTAACCTGTCAGAAATACCCCTCCGGGACCAACCGGAGGGGCTTCCTTATGCCGACTTTTATACGCAAATTGCCCCGGGACAAAAGGCCCGGGGCAATCCGCTATTTAGGAGTGTAAGTATCCGTTACAGATTAGCCTGCCAGGTAAGCAGCCAGCTGCTCCTGAGCGGCAGCAACGAACTCGTTCATGCCGGCATCTTCCAGCTTCTGCAGGAACTCGGGCATAACAGCCTCGGGATCCAGAGCGCCGGAGATAACCTGGAATGCATACTCGTTGCTCACGTTGGCGATGGCAGCGACCTCAGTCTCCAGACCGGTGGAGTCGAACACGAAGCCACCCATGGGCAGAGCCTCGGCGGAGTCGTAGTAGGCAGCAAAGTCATCCCAATAGGTTACGCCTTCTTCAGAGGTGGGAGGCAGCATACGGATGTTGCCCATGCCGTTCCGCCAGGGAGTGTAGTTACTGCGGTTCTCGTCGATGAAGGAGATGGTGCCGTCCGCATTCTTGTTGTAGGTGAAGCCCTCAAGACCGTAGTTCAGCATGGTCATCAGCTCGGGATCGGAGTTCAGCAGGTTCAGGAACATCAGAGCCCGCTCGGGGTTCTTGGAAACGGCAGAGATGTCAACCATGGCGCCCTGGCCGGAGGTAGCGTCCATGTAAGGAGGTGTTACAGGAACCATCCGGACGTCGATGCCACGGGCTCTGGCGAAGTCGATCTCACAGCCGTAGGCATAGGACTGGGTGCTGAACAGGTACTCAGCGTTATTCTGAGCGGAGGTGCGGTAGTCATTGGCGGTAGCGGTGTTCTGAGCCTGGGGAGAGATGAAGCCCTTCTGGGAGAACTCGTAGGTTCTCTTAGCGAACTTCATGAATTCCTCGGAGCCGAACTTGTTGATGATGGTGCTGCCGATGTCCTTACTGGGCTGCTCGGCATCGTGGTAGTAGGACAGAACGGCGCCGGAACCGATGTCACCGGTGACGATGGAGGTCAGGGTGACCATACGCTCCAGAACGTAAGGCTCAATGACCAGGGGATAGAAGTCCTTGCCCTTCAGGTCCTTGGCCTTCTGCATCATTTCCTCAAATTCGTCGGAGTAGTAGTCGAAGTGACCGGCGCAGACAGCATCCACATCATAGCCCAGATCGGCCAGCAGGGTGCCATTCACGTCCCAGCAGTACTGGGTAGCGGTATCCTTCAGAG
>CAYMWT010000173.1:0-5460 GCA_964394055.1 uncultured Oscillospiraceae bacterium | reverse complement strand
AACGGGGAAGTCACCGACATGATGGTTGACTACGCCGCGCCCAAGGACTTTGTCGCTTCCATGGATATCTTCGTGCTGAACAAGCAGTGGATGATCCGGCAGGTCAAGGAAATGATCGCCAGAGACAAGTTCCACATGGATCGTGACCTGGTTATGGGCGGCTGGCAGCGGGGCAAGGTGTCCGTGAACACCTATGCCTTCAAGGGCGTCGCCATGTTCAACGAGTCCATCGGCGAGTACTTTGACAACTCTCTGGCTCTGCTTAAGAAGGATGTCCGGCAGGATCTGTTCCACTACAACCACACCGTGTACACCAAGGTTCGTGACCGTGTCCCCACCTACTATGGTGAGACCTCCGAGATTGAGAACTGCCTGGTGGCCGACGGCTGCATTCTGGAGGGCGAGGTGGAGGATTCCGTGCTGTTCCGTGAGGTGACCATCGGCAAGGGCGCCGAGGTGGAGAACTGTGTGATCATGAACGACGCCGTCATCGGCGAGGGCGCGGAGCTGAAGTACGCCATCCTGGACAAGGACGTCACCGTGACCCCCGGCGCCAAGCTCATCGGCACCAAGCACAGCCCCATCATCGTCAAGCGGGGTGAAACCGTATGAGAATTGCCATCTGCGCCTCTGAGGGCGCGCCTTACGCCAAATCCGGCGGCCTGGGCGATGTGATGGAGGCCCTGCCTGCCGCCCTCCAGCGGATCGAAGGCAATGAGGTGGCCCTGTTCCTGCCCTACTACAGCAAGATCAAGCAGAACGCCGCTTACGTCACCGAGAAGGTGGCGGAGCTGCGGGTGCAGCTGGGCTGGCGGCAGCAATACTGCGCCATTATGAAGCTTACGAACCGGACAGACGGCGTGCAGGTTTACTTCCTGGACAACGAATACTATTTCGGCGGCCGTACCGGGGCCATCTACGGCGATATGGACGACGGCGAGCGGTTTGCCTACTTCTCCCGGGGCTGCCTGGACGCCATGGCGGCACTTAACTACATCCCCGATATCATCCAGTGCAACGACTGGCAGACGGCTCTGGTTCCCACCTATCTGAAGGCCATGTACCAGGGCAAGTTCCCCAAAACCCGGTGCATGTACACCATTCACAACATCGAGTACCAGGGCTGGGCCAATGCCAGCTTCTTCGATGATATGCTGGGCCTGCCCTGGGAGTACCGGAATACCCTGGACATGAACCATTCCGTCAACGTGATGAAGGGCGCCATTGAGACGGCCGACCTGGTGACCACCGTTTCCGAGACCTACGCCCGGGAGCTGATGTATCCCTACTACGCCCACGGCCTGGACGGAATTTTGGCCAGCAACGCCTGGAAGCTCACCGGCATCACCAACGGCATCGACGTGAACACCTTCAATCCCGAGACGGACAAGGCCCTGCCTGCCCACTACAATTCCGAGACCTTCGTGGAAGGGAAGGCCAAGGTTAAGGCTGCCCTTCAGGAGGAGGTTGGCCTGCCTGTGAAGCCGGACGTGCCTCTCATGGTCATGGTCACCCGCCTGGCCGGACACAAGGGACTGGATCTGCTGTGCTACATTGCCCGGCGGCTCATGTGGGAGGAGGACGCCCAGCTGCTGATTCTGGGCACCGGCGAAGCCCAGTATGAGAACTTCTTCAAGGATCTGGCAAACCAGTTCCCCGACCAGGTGGCTGCCAAGATCACCTTCAACCTGGGGTTGGCTGCCCGGATCTATGCCGGCGGCGACATCTATCTGATGCCCTCCAAGTCCGAGCCCTGCGGCCTGAGCCAGATGAACGCCATGCGCTACGGCACGGTGCCTGTGGTTCACGCCACCGGCGGCCTGAAGGACACGGTGCCTCCCGCCGACGAAAACGGCGAGGGCGGCCTGGGCTTCACCTTCCAGAGCTACAACGCCGACGACTTCTACGCCTCCCTGAAGCGCTGCCTGGATCTGTACAACCACAACCGGGAAGGTTTCCGGGCGCTCCAGAAGCGGGGCATGGAGACCGACTTCAGCTGGGATGTGCCTGCGAAGAAGTACATGGAGCTGTTTGAGAAAATGCTGTCCTGGTAAAGTGAAACAGAGAACCGGACTGTTCCAAACGGAACAGTCCGGTTTGCTGTCTGAGACAAGTTTTACTTCTGCTTTCTCTCTTCGTGGCGCTTTTTTGCCTTGGTCCGCAGCTCCCGCAGTACCGCCAGGGTCTTTTGGTCGCCCGGGAACAGCCGTTTTAACAGGAAAATGGCAATGGCAAAGGTCACGATTTTCTCCGGGGACAGGGGCAGCCAGAGAAAGGCAAGATAGGCCCCTGCCACCGCCGTCATCCAGGCGATCTCAAACCAGGTGCCAATGGCAAAAAGAATGTAAGACCAGCCGTTGGTCAGCATCCATGCCAGAAAAAAGCACAGCAGCAGCCGGGGATTGGTAAAAAACAGAAGGATTTTTCTGAATCTGCGTTTGATTGTTTCCATAGCGCCTTACCTGAAAAATAGTTTTTATCAGCATAATCAAAGAAACCGGCCTTGTCAATCGGTTTGGAAAAGAATTAAGGAAATCTTCATAGGGAGAATGGAAAAGCCGGTTCTTGTCAACTTAACCGAAAGGGAGGGGAGAAAGCCGTCTTTCATCGAGATAAGTTGCTGAATCTTGAAAAAATTGGGGCAAAATAGGAAGAACGCATTGACACAATAGGGAAATCGTGCTAAGATTGCACTGTCTCAATTGGAAAGGGTCTTTCCAAAGCAAGATATACGACCGCCGGAGCTTCCGGCTAAGGCCATACGGACAGCCGGGTCGAATGCCGAAAACCGGGTAAAACCGGTTGGCAACTTTAGTTGCCTTATTGATTGAGTTAAAAGCTCAGTTTTATAAGTTATCAGTTGGTTACTATAAACCATTGCCTTCCGGCAGAACTTGTGAAATGGTCAATAAGAGTAGTAAAAGTAATCTTTGCTATTTGGGGCGTATCTAAAATCCGCCAACATGCCCAAAAGCGGCTCTTTTTCCCCTCTGCTTCCGGTCATGCTTTCGGCTTTCAGATACACCCAGGACTCTACCATTGTGATTCGACACGCCCTTTTGACGAAGGGGCAGACATCGCGTTTTTACGCGGAGAGTGGCGAAAAACAGAAACACAAGCGGTATGCTGCGGCATGCCGCTTTTTGCATTTTCGGGAAATGAAGGAGAGAGAATATGAAGAAGATCATTGAGCTGAAGAACATCTCCAAATCCTTTGACGGGGAAATGGTGCTGGACAACATCAGTCTGGACATTTACGACAACGAATTCATCACCCTGCTTGGCCCTTCCGGCTGCGGCAAGAGTACCACCCTCAGGATGATCGGCGGCTTCATCCAGCCGGATCAGGGAGACGTGATCTTCCTGGGAGAGCGGATCAACGATGTGCCGCCCCATAAGCGGAACGTCAACACCGTCTTCCAGAAATACGCCCTGTTTCCCCACCTGAACGTGTTTGAAAACATCGCCTTCCCCCTGCGGCAGAAGGGGGTGCCCAAGGCGGAGATCGACGAAAAGGTCAATGAGATGCTGCGGCTGGTGATGCTGCCCGGCTTTGCCCATCGCCGGGTGACCAACCTGTCCGGCGGCCAGCAGCAGCGGGTGGCCATCGCCCGGGCGCTGATCAGCCACCCCAGAGTGCTGCTCCTGGACGAGCCTCTGGGCGCTCTGGACTTAAAGCTCCGCAAGGACATGCAGCAGGAGCTGAAAAAGATCCAGAAGTCCACGGGGATCACCTTCATCTTCGTCACCCATGACCAGGAGGAGGCCCTCTCCATGTCCGACACCATCGTGGTCATGAGCGAGGGCAAGATCCAGCAGATCGGCTCTCCCACGGATATCTACAACGAGCCGAAGAACGCCTTCGTGGCGGACTTCATCGGGGAGAGCAACATTGTGGACGGGGTCATGCTGGCGGACTACCGGGTTCGGTTTGCCGGCCATGTGTTTGACTGCCTGGACGCGGGCTTCGGGAAGAACGAGCCTGTGGACGTGGTTGTCCGGCCCGAGGATGTGGACATCGTGCCCGCCGACCAGGGCCAGTTCCAGGGCACCGTCACCTCCGTCACCTTCATGGGCGTCCACAATGAGATCATTGTGGATATCCAGGGCTTCAAGTGGATGATCCAGACCACGGAAAGCGTGAATGAAGGGGAGTTCATCGGCCTGCGGCTGGATCCCGACGCCATTCACATTATGAAGAAGTCCAAGTATTCCGGCATGTTCGGTGACTATTCCTCCTTCTCCAGCGAGCTGGACGAGCTGTCTGATCCGGGAAGCGAGGCGGAGGCATGAAGAAAAACACCTATCGGGCAGTGCTGATGCCCTATTCCCTCTGGGCGCTGCTGTTCATTCTGGTGCCCCTGGCCTTCGTGGGCTACTACGCCTTTACGGACAACGATTTCCGGTTCACCATGGAGCACTTTGTCCGGTTCTTCACGGCGAAGAGCAATGTGACCACGGAAAGCGGCGGATCCCAGGAGGTATATACCTATCTGCTGATCTTCTGGCGCTCCCTGAAGCTGGCGGTGATCTCCACGGTGATCTGCCTGCTCCTGGGCTATCCCCTGGCCTACATCATGTCCAGAGCCGGGGAAAAGACCCAGAAGACCATGATGACCCTGATCATGATTCCCATGTGGATGAACTTCCTGATCCGCACCTACGCCTGGATGACCATTTTGCAGGACACCGGTATTTTCAACAACCTGCTGACCGCCCTGGGGCTTACCCGGCTGCACATCATCGGCACGGAGACGGCGGTGATCATCGGCATGGTCTATGACTACTTCCCCTATATGGTGCTGCCCATCTACTCCATTATGGCGAAGATGGACTATAAGCTCATCGAGGCCGCCCGGGATCTGGGCTGTGACAGCCTGGCGACCCTTCGGAGGGTGATCTTCCCACTGAGCCTGCCCGGTGTGATCTCCGGCGTTACCATGGTTCTGATCCCCTCCATCAGCACCTTCTATATTTCCCAGAAGCTGGGCAGCGGCAAGTTCTTCCTCATCGGCGACGCCATTGAGGGGCAGTATGTGGCCAATAACCTCCACTTTGCCGCGGCTATGGCCTTTATTCTCATGGTGATCCTCCTGGTGGCCATGGCCCTTGTGAAGTATGTCACCGCCCGTTACGTCTATGGAGGTGAGGAATGATGGAAGAAACCCCAAAGCTGCGTCTGCGCTCCAAAATCTATACCGGCCTGGTCTTCGCCTTCCTGTTCGCTCCCATTGTGGTGATGCTGGTGTATTCCTTCAACGCCTCCAAAAGCCTGTCTGTCTATTCCGGCTTTTCCCTGCGGTGGTATCAGGAGCTGCTCAGTGACCGGAATACCCTTTTGGCAGTGAAAAATACCTTCACCCTGGCCCTGTCTGCCACGGCCATTTCCACGGTCATGGGCACCGCCGCCGCGGTGGGCATCCACAAGCTGAGAAGCAAATGGGCCAAACGGGTGCTGAA
>CAYMWT010000172.1:0-5500 GCA_964394055.1 uncultured Oscillospiraceae bacterium | reverse complement strand
CCGGAGCCTCGCCGGGTGGCCCAAATCTCCCGGTATGTACGCCGCAGGGTAACGGTTTCCCCGTCCGCCTGGAATTCCGCCTCCACAGAGGTAATTGCCTGATGGTCCCGGACTTCACCGCTGGGATCCAGGGGCTTAATGTCAATGTTCTTCTCGCCGTTACCGACACTGTCTTTTCCGAACAGCAGCCATGTCAGGGCGTCGTAAATGCTGGTCTTGCCGGTGGCGTTGTCGCCGTAGATACTCACGGATCTTCCGTCCAGTTGTAGATTCAGCAGTCGGTGGCACTTGAAGTTCTCCAGGAACAGCCGGTTAATTTTGATTTCCATAATTGCTTTTTCCTCCATTGTGTGCTACAATAGCACCGTCATATTTTGACCTTGCCGCCTTTCGATGTTCGCACCATCGGAGGCGGCTTTTTCATTGCTTCCAAGACCTATCCCCCTTCCGAATCGTCAAAGCATCCCGTGTTCTGTAGCACAGAAGATAGATTGCGTCTTCCGTTCGGTAAGTAACGGCGTATTCGTTGGGATCAAGGCCATTTTCTCGGAGGATCCGTTCCTCCTCCGGCTCCGGCGCTCTCACCTTCATGCCAGCACCGCCGCCAGGCTCACCGCCAGGGTGACGATCAGCAGAATGCCGGACAGAATCAGCAGCGGGGTGTCCGCGCGATTCCTGGAATTGAACTGCTCGTCTGTGACGAAATAGCCAAGGTGGGCGGTGGTGCCGTTCCGGCGCCGGGCCTCGCGCATCATGCGGAACAGGTCATCGTCCTGCTTTTCAAATTCACTCATGATTTTGCCTCCTTGAATGCATTGATTTCCTTTGTGCTGTACCCCAGGAACCGGAGAACCGACTCCGGGGAAAGGTGCAGCACCTGAATGATGGCTCGTAATTCCTTTATGCCAAGCCTCTCCGGATTCTTGATATAGTTACTCACAGACGCCTGGCAGATCCCGGAAGCCTCCGCAATATCCGTCTGCTTCAAATCGTAATATCCTCGCTTTGACCGCAGCTCCCGTGCGAAATCCTCATTCAGATATTTGCTCTCATACTGCCGGATTCTCGGCATAGCCTTCACCTCCTGACTTCTGCCCAGCCCTGCCAGGCATTTTTCTTTCCTCCCTACTCACAGCACTCCGGCTCGAACCCGTCCTCCAGCATCTCCAGGGTCAGCCCTTCCTCTTCCAGCTTCCTGCCCTTCTTTTCCAGGCACCGCAGGTCATACATATACCTGCGCCGCCGCTGCCGGATCTGTTCTTCCCGCTTTGCCAGCTTCACATAGGGCGATTCCAGCAGCCGGGCAATCTCCCGCTCCACCTGATCGTCGGTCATAATTTCTTTTGGCATATCTTCATTTGTCCTCCTTACACTGGTGCGGTCTTCTTTGATTTGCGAATCCATTTGGCCTCCTTTCTTCAGAATTTTTCTCGATCAGGTATCTACATTTGTAGAGTTGAAGCCCAAAATAAAATTCCCAACAGGGATACCCGTAACATCAGAAATCTGATTGATTTGGCCGACAGTGGCTAAAGTAGGGTCTTTTTCGATCTTTGTATATGTGCTTCTATGGACTCCAATTGCATTTCCCATCTGTTCCTGTGTTAAACCAGCATATTTTCTTGCTTGCTCGATTGTGAACTGCACATCCACACCCCCTTTCTGACTATAGTATATATCTACATTTGTAGAATGTCAAGAGCAAAATGAACTTTTGTAGAAAAATCTTGTTGATTTATTTCTACAAATGTGCTATTGTTAAATAAAGGAGTGATTGCAATGAATATCTCCCAAAAAATATATAAACTCAGAACCGAAAGAGACATGACACAGGCCGAGATTGCAAAAATCGCTGGAGTATCCGACAAAGCTGTTTCTGCATGGGAATCTGGTACAAGAGATCCAAAGCTAAAAGCCATACAAAACATCTGCTCTTATTTCAATTTAGATCTAAATTCCTTTGTAGATGAAACGCTAGACGATTTCGTTCCTGCATACACAATTTCACAACCCACAATCCCCCCTGGCTTCCAACCCATGCCAGAAAGGGAACGTGTCCCCCGTGTTGGCCGAATTGCCTGCGGCGACCCAATCACCGCCGAGGAAAACATAGAAGACTACGACGAAGTTCTGAAATCCTGGCACGCTGACTTTACCCTGGTCTGCTGTGGAGACAGTATGCTCCCAAAAATTGAAGATGGGGATGTCGTGGCAATCCGTTCCCAGCCTGAAGTCAACAACGGTGAGATTGCCGCGGTCCGGATCGGGGATGAAGCCACTCTGAAGCTTTTCTTCCTCCATGATGATTATATTGAATTGAGGCCCATCAATCCAGCTTATCAGTCCATCATCCGTAGAAGGGAAGAAATGAACGATGTCCATATAGAAGGCAAGGCCGTCGGTCTCTGCCGTAACATCTGAAAAACCGCCCCATATGGAGCGGTTCCGTTCAGTATTTCAAATTCCCTCGTTTCGCACGAAGCTCTCTATACCATTGTGGTATTTCCGGTGGCTGGTTTCCACTGCAACATTTTGAGCAAGGTCTTCTAATTCCAATCACCTTAAACAGATGGGTTGGCCTGGAATATCCATTACCACACAACCTATTCTCGTGATACACCGAACCTTTTTCACAGACAAAAACGGTGTAATCGCCATAGTATTTTTCTGTGGATTGCTTCCCAAGGATAGGCAGCCCATCATCCGCAAACGATATCCCAAGCGGAACGATCCTTTTATTTTCAGGGTTGTCTTTTCCTGATACGTCGTGCCGATCCATGCCAAGGAAGTCCATAAGGGAATCATTTTGTTTTTTGTATTTGTCAGCCAAATCCTTAGCTTTATTTATTTCCTCTGCCGACCTTCGTGCTACGCCTAAAACATCCGTATCATACTTCTTCTTTATATTCAGTGCTTCCTCTTCTGCCAATCGGATTTTCTCACGCGCCTCTTTCTTATGTGATTCCAGATCATTTCGATACTCATCCTCTGCGTTTCTCATCTTCTCAGTAAGTACCATTTCCTGTTGCTCTGAATTATACAGTTTTTTCCGTATACCCTCTAATCTATTTTCTGCATCGTCCAAGCTTTTTTTATTCGCCATAAGCATGAATGCCAAAACAGCAGCAATAGCCGCTGTCAGGAAGACAATCCAACTAGGCACTTTTCCCTTGGCTCCTTCTTCAAGGCCATCAGTATATCCGTTGTCAAATCCATATTGGTCTCCATCTTCGTAGCCATTAGCATATCCCTTATCATATCCGATCTCATATCCAACGTCATAACCGGAATCATATCCACCATCATATTCTTTCTGGGATGCTATCCACTCATCTGCTGTTTGAAACCTGATTGTCGTACTTCCAGAGTTGCTTCCTGTGTCGTCATTAAAATCATAGGGACAGTCTGGAGTGCCGTCCCCGTCCATATCGTAATGCTGATGTGCCGAATACCCGTGATGATAATGGTATTCTCCAGTGGACCGGTTATAGTGTCCGCCATTGGCATCCGTCCGCCCTGGATGTGCCAATACTGGAAGTGGCAAAAGAAAAACTATAAAAATAATCAATATAACAGATAAAAGTTTTCTCTTCATGCTTCCACAACCTTTCAGCCCCATTTTATCAGTTCGTCGCACAAAATGCAATATTATATAAACTCACTTATCACATATCAAGAGGAAAAGCTATGAAAAAATACGAATTGGAAAACTATAACGAGCAGACATTTGAGAGGATCAAACATATCAATGAATACGGACAGGAATATTGGCTTGCCCGTGAGCTTGCCCATGTTCTGCAATACTCTGACTGGAGAAACTTTGAAAATGCAATTTTTAAAGCAATGGAAGCGTGTAAAAATAGTGGAGTTTCCCCTGATGAGCAATTCGGCGAAGTCACCAGTTTCACAAAAATGAGCACCGGCACAGCCCGCAAAATTAGTGATTATGCACCAAGTCGTCTTAACCCAGCATAGCCACTTTTGTGACCTCACGAAAAAACCGCCGTCTCGGCGGGGAGGCCGAAGCGGCGGCGCAGCGGTCGCATGCTTTGGGGAGCTTGTCGAATTTCGCTGCTCTCATATTGTAGCCGAATATGAGAGGCATGTCAAATAAAAAAAGTGCCCTCCCAGTGTTACCAGCACCGGAAGGGCCATACAGAAAGTCGACCCTCACACTACTATAGGGGCATTCTGCGCTTTTATGATAGCAGAAAAGCCCCGGAAAGGCAAGGGGCTATGAAAAAAGAAATCAAAATTCCCACTGCCCGACAACTCCCCTCCGGCAACTGGTTTGTACAGCTGCGCCTGGACGGGCAGTCTATTTCCGTCACAAAGCCCACCCAGCGGGAGGCCGTGGCGGCGGCTATGGCAATCAAGGAAGGGGTTGTGAAAACCAGGAACACACCGGATAGCGCCATCACCCTGAAAACCGCTATAGAGCGCTACATTGCAGACCGGGAAAGCGTTCTCTCCCCTTCCACGATCCGGGGCTATAACGTCATATCGCGGAACCGTTTTCAGTCCCTGCAAAGCACCCGGCTCTGTGACATAACCTCCGCGAAGTTTCAGAAGGCAGTAAATCAGGAAGCCAGGAGCGTTTCCCCGAAGACATTGAAAAACTCCGCTATGTTTGTCCAGACCGTCATAGCGGAATACACCGGCGAGCGTCCCGCCGTCCGTCTCCCGCAGGTTGTCCCTAATGATTTGCCGTGGTTGACCCCGGAGCAGATCCCGGTTTTTCTGAAAGCAATAAAAGGAAACCGATATGAGATCCCCGCCCTTCTGGCTCTGTCCAGCCTCAGGCAGTCGGAAATAGTAGCGGTACAGTGGAAGGACGTTGACATGGAAAAAGGCACCATCACCGTCCATGGGTCTGCTGTGCAGGACAAGGATGGGAACCTGGTGCAGAAACAGGCGAACAAAAATCTATCATCCAGGCGAACGGTTCCGTTCCTCATCCCCCAGCTTCGGGAGGCTGTGAAAGCAAGTTCTGGTGTTCCGGATGAATACATATACCCAACATACAACACGGCCCTGCGTCGTAACATTAACACGGTGTGTGAGGCTGCCGGTCTTCCACTGGTTGGCATACACGGCTTACGTCGTTCCTTTGCGTCTCTGTGTTATCACCTTGGAATCTCTGAGGCTGTCACGATGCTTGCGGGAGGGTGGTCAGACTTCCGAACCATGCGAAAAATCTACACAAAAATCTCGGAAAAAGACATAAAGGAGCAGGCAGACAGATTTACAAAATTCTTTGATAATGCTAACGGAAATGCTAACGAAATTAAAAAATGATTGCATACCAATATTTTTAAGAATTCTATAACGGGTTCGATTCCCCCCGGCTCCACCAAACAGTCAAAATCCGAACCCATTTCTGGGTTCGGATTTTTCGCTTTATCTCATCTATATTCCCCTAGGACCATTTTCCCTCAGCATTGGCAATCATCTGGGTAATCCCGTCATCATTCATATAGACATACTGGTATCCCCCGTG
>CAYMWT010000171.1:0-5518 GCA_964394055.1 uncultured Oscillospiraceae bacterium | reverse complement strand
GGGCCAGGGCATGCTCCACGCTGCCGTTAAACACATGGGGCATATCCCCGTGGGTGTGGTTCCTCGCCAGCGCCACGGCCTTTTCCGCCGCCTCCTGGCAGCCCTCCTTCTTCAGGGCGCTGATCTCCACGCAGGTGCAGCCCAGGGCGTTTCCCAATTTGGTGAGGTCGATGTTGTCCCCGTTTTTGCGAACCAGGTCGATCATGTTCACGGCGATGACCACCGGATGGCCCAGCTCGATCAGCTGGGTGGTCAGGTACAGGTTCCGCTCAATGTTGGTGCCGTCCACAATGTTCAGTATGGCGTCGGGATGATCCCCTACCAGGTACCGCCGGGTCACCACCTCCTCGGGAGAATAGGGTGACAGGGAGTAAATCCCGGGCAGATCCTGGATCACCACGTCCTCGTGGCCCTTCAGATTTCCCTCCTTCTTTTCCACGGTGACACCGGGCCAGTTGCCAACATACTGGCTGGAGCCGGTGAGAATGTTAAACAGGCTGGTCTTGCCGCTGTTGGGGTTGCCGGCCAGGGCAATGCGAATGCTCATATTGCTTTCCTCTCTTTCAGGCGTCCATAACTTCGATCATTTCCGCGTCGGAACGGCGGAGGCTCAATTCGTAGCCCCGGACGTTGATCTCAATGGGATCCCCCAGAGGCGCTACCTTTCGAATATACACTTCCACATTTCTGGTGATGCCCATGTCCATGATTCGTCGGCGTACCGCTCCCTCTCCGTGGAGCTTTTCCACCATGTATTTTTTGCCAACTCTGGCATCCTTCAGGGTTTTCATGTGCTTCCTCCTGTTCTGTGAGAATCCTCTGTGTTTTAGGTTAGTCTCTTCTAACTCCGATATGTTAGCATAAACTAACCGCTTTGTCAAGGGTGGATTGGCAAAAAAATTGGGTGCCTGAGCTTCCTCAGACACCCATATTCCTTTGGATCAGGGCTTCCTTCTCAGCCCGGCTCAGCTGCTTGACAGCCAGCTCCCGTTTCAGAGCGTCGCTGTGACTGCCGCAGAGCTCCCGGTACAGGAGGGTTAGCGGGCCTCTCCCCCGGGTGTACTTCGCCCCGTGACCGGATCGGTGGGCCTCCAGACGGCGGTCTACGTCTGTGGTGATGCCTGTGTACAGGCTCCCGTCCCCGCAGCGGAGGATGTATAAATACCAGGTATTTTCCATTTTCTACCTTTTTCGGGGCTTCATGCCAAGAAGCCGATCCAGGAGGAAGAAGGTGGCGTTCCCCAATATCAGCAGGACGACGGTGAAAATTACGCCCATCTCCCCGAACTCCTGAAGCACCTCCTTTAGCCCCATCAGGTAAATGAGAAAGCCGTAGGCTGCCAGGATCACAACGTTGAAGTACAGCCCTTTCAGGAGCCATTTCCCCTTTTTCCTGTCGAATTTCGGCTTTAAAATGGGATAATACCCCAGAAAGCAGAAGATTACCGCCGCTTCCTTATCCGGGGCGAAGAGCAGCCCCAGAATAGCCACACACCCAAACCAGGCCCAGCCATACCGACTGCCGCAGGTTCTCAGCACCACCTGAAGCAGCACCATGCACATCACGGGACAGACATAGGTTGCCACGGGAATCAGGGTTCCCATGCCCATGATCACCCCTGCTACCGCGGCCAGCACGCCGCACGGGGCCACGGCCCCTGCCGGGGTCTTCCGATTATTTCCCATTTTGTTCCAGGAGGGAATACTTGATGTCCCACAGCTTCTGGCTCAGATCCACATAGAAGGTCTGGGGATTGTCGAACCGCTTGACCTCGTCCCACAGGGTATCCACCTGCTCACGGCAATAGGCGCGAATCTCCTCCAGGGTGGGCAGCTTGTACACCAGCTTGCCGCCCTGGAAAATGGGCACTTGCAACTCCCGGGCTGTGAAGTTGTAGACCCGCTTCCGCTTCCAGGTGGCGTCGGGGTCGAAGATTTCCATATCCTGGGAATCGTCGATTTTCTCGTCGTATACGGCCAGGTAGTCCGCAATGGCCTTGCCTGTGTCCTTGCCGTAGAACCGGTACAGGCGCTTATAGTGGGGCGTGGTGATCTTGCCCACGTTCTCGGAAATCTTGATCTTGGGCTGAACCTTGCCCTCCCTGTCCTCCACGGCCACCAGCTTGTATACGCCTCCGAAGACAGGCTCAGACTTGGCGGTGATCAGCCGCTCGCCTACCCCGAACATATCGATCTTGGCACCCTGGCGCAGCACGTCCCGGATGATGTACTCGTCCAGGGAGTTGGACACGCTGATCTGGCACTCCGTCCATCCGGCCTCGTCCAGCATTTTTCTCGCCTGCTGGGTCAGGTAGGCCAGGTCGCCGGAATCCAGGCGAATGCCGCACTTGCGGATGCCCAGAGGCTTCAGCACCTCGTTGAACACCCGGATGGCATTGGGCACGCCGGATTTCAGGGTATTGTAGGTGTCCACCAGCAGGGTGGCGTTGGTGGGATACAGCTGGGTGTAGGTCTTGAAGGCCTCATACTCGCTGTCGAACATCTGCACCCAGGCGTGGGCCATGGTGCCGCCGGCCTTCACGCCGTAGAGCTGGTCGGAGATGGTACAGGCGGTGCCGTGGCAGCCGCCGATATAGGCCGCTCTGGCGCCAAGAATGGCAGCGTCCGCCCCCTGGGCACGGCGGGAGCCGAATTCCAGCACCGTCCGCCCCTCCGCTGCCCGGCACACCCGGTTGGCCTTGGTGGCAATCAGGCTCTGGTGGTTGATACACAGGAGCATATAGGTTTCCAGCAGCTGGGCCTGGATGGCAGGGGCACGGACAGTGATCACAGGCTCCCTGGGGAACACAGGGGTGCCCTCAGGCACGGCCCAGATGTCGCCCGTGAACTTGAAATTGGCAAGATACTGGAGGAATTCCTCGCTGAACAGGTTTCTTCCCCGGAGGTAGGCGATGTCCTCCCTGGAAAAGTGGAGATCCTTCACATATTCCACGATCTGCTGCAGCCCAGCCGCAATGGCAAAGCCGCCGCCGTCGGGACAGCGCCGGAAGAACAGGTCAAAGTAGGTGATCTTATCCTTGTTTCCGCAGGCAAAGTAGCCATTGCCCATGGTCAGCTCGTAAAAGTCACAGAGCATGGTCATATTCAGTTTGTCGCTCATAGTATTCTCCTTACTGCCCCGGTTTCCCAGGGCACGTTTTTAACCATTATAAAGAAATTTTCCGGAAAACGCAACCCTTTTCGTTGACACACTCGGGATTTTCGAGTATATTTAGTTTAAGAAGAAAGAAGGGACTGATTCCTATGGAGATTACCGTTGGGCTGACCGGCGAGGCTGCCACCCTGGCAGAGCGGGAGGATACCGCCTTGGAGGTTGGCTCCGGCGACCTGCTGGTCTATGCCACCCCCTGTATGGCGGCGCTGATGGAGGGCGCGGCCTGTAACGCCCTGGAGGGACTGCTGGAAGAAAACCAGACCAGCGTAGGCGTTTCCCTTGCCATTGAGCACATTTCCGCGACCCCGGTGGGCCTGGAGGTACGGGCGGAGGCGGAGGTCACCGCCGTGGAGGGAAAGAAAATCACCTTTGCCCTTCGGGCCTTTGACGAAGCTGGGGAGATCGGCCACGGCACCCATGTCCGTCAGATTGTGAGCAGCCAGAAGTTTCTGGAAAAAGCCTATTCGAAGCTATAAAGGAGGTTTCACCATGCAAGATTACGGCGCAATGATCCGCAGCACCTTTGAGCTGGGCAGCGTCCGGGACGCGGAGCAGCTGTTTGAGCTGTGTCTGCAAAACGCCTTTCCCACCTTCCACTTCCGGAAGCTGGAGCTGATCCGGTTTTTGAAGGAGCCACCCTATCTGGAGGGCCGGAGCTGGAACCATGTATTTGAAATTCGGAAGTCGGAATTGCAGGGCCAGCCGGTTTGGGAGGTCTGCTGCCACCGGGTGACCATGGGCAAGACCCCTGATAAGCAGGTGTTTCTGGATTATATGACATTGGGGTTTGTCCAGTATCAGGAAAGTTAAGGGCCTCGTTTTCCCTCTCAGTCACGGCTTACGCCGTGCCAGTTTGCTGCGGCAAACCCGGTCGCGGCTCTGACAGTCCACCGGACTGTCATTCACTACCGCGACTGCGCTTCGCTTACCCCCAAAGGGGGAGCCAAGTGGGTTTCCCCTTTTTCTGACCGCTCTAAAATTTGAGCCACGCCCTTGGCTCTCCCTCCGGGAGAGCTGGCTCAGCGCAAAGCGCTGAGACTGAGAGGGCTACCCCCGTAAAAGCAATTCGAGGCTGTCTCCCATTTGAGACAGCCTCGGATTTTACATAGAGAACACGATCCCAACCACAGCGGAAGCCCCAATAAACACGATCGGGTGCAGTCCCTTGGTTTTCTTCACCTTGTTGCTCAGCACCCACAGCACCGCTGCCAGGATCCAGCCCTTCCAGTTTATGGCAGCGATACCCGTCTGCCCTTCCAGGAACAGGTTGGACACCATGACGCTGAGGCCCGCCGCGGCGATCAGCCCGGTGGATGCGGGACGCAGACCATAAAAGGCCTGGGCCACATACCGGTTATCCCGGAAGCTTTTCAAAATGGCGGCGATGGCAAGGATCACGAGGATGCTGGGGGTCACCAGGCCCAAAGTGGTGGTGATGGCACCCAGAATGGCTCCGGGAGTGCCATAGGCGTTCATACCGGTGACGAAACCCACATAAGTGGCCATGTTTACCCCTATGGGACCGGGGGTAGACTCGCTGACAGCGATCATATTTGCCAGGTCGTTGTGGGTAAACCAGCCGGTGGCGTCGGAGATGTTATAGAGGAAGGGAATGGTTGCCATGCCGCCGCCGATGGCGAACAGGCCGGTTTTGAAAAATTCCCAGAACAGCCGCAGGTACAGCATCACTGCTTCCTCCCTTCCATCTGCTTCAGGGCAAGGCCTGCAATGGCCGCCGCCAGCACGAAAATCACCGGGCTGAGGTCGGTCAGGAAGCTGCCCAGGGCCACGATCAGGAAAATGGCGAAGGTGGCCTTGTCCAGCACCGCCTTCTTATAGAGCTTCACCACGGCGTTGAGGATCAGCACGCACACGCAGACCCGGACGCCGCCGAAGGCGTGCTGTACCCAGCTCAGGTGGGAGTAGGCCTCGATGACCCCGGCAAGCATTGTGATGATCACAAGAGACGGGAATACCACCCCCAGGGAGCCAAGGATGCCTCCCAGCAGGCCCTTTTGCTTCTGGCCGATGAAGGTAGCGGTATTCACGGCGATGATGCCAGGGGTGCACTGGCCGATGGCGAAGTAGTCCATCAGCTCCTCCTCCGTGGCCCAGTGTCTGTTTTCCACGATTTCCCGCTGGAGTATGGGCAGCATGGCGTAGCCGCCGCCGAAGGTCATGACGCCGATTTTGGCGAAGACCCAGAACAGGTTCCAGAGTATGCGCATGTTTCCGATTCCTTTCCAAATGAACTATGAAAAAACGACAAGCCTTGGTGAAGCTTGTCGTTTTTGGAGCTAGTGACCTGACTCGAACAGGCGACCTTCTCATTACGAGTGAGAT
>CAYMWT010000170.1:0-5546 GCA_964394055.1 uncultured Oscillospiraceae bacterium | reverse complement strand
CTGTTCAAAAAAGGAAAACCGACCCTTCACATTGCGTGAAAAGGTCAGTTCAAGTACAATTCAAGTATGGCACTGTGATGGTACCCGATTTTTATACCAAAAAGTTAGAAAAACACCGCATTTCTTTCTGAAATACGGTGTTTTTGGTGGAGATAAGCGGGATCGAACCGCTGACCTCTTGAATGCCATTCAAGCGCTCTCCCAGCTGAGCTATACCCCCATATTTTGCTTCGCATGTCTCTGTCAGACAGCTTCTGTATTATAGCACAGCAGCCGAAAAAGTCAAGAGCTTTTTTGCGAAATTTCAAAAATTTTTTGTTGTCCGGAGGAAGAAAGAAAAAAGCGAGATTCTCACATTTGGGTCTTCCATTTTCGCTCGGATGATATATAATAGAACCGTATATTCCAAATGAGAAAACCATGCGGCTTTGCTGCTGAATTGGAGGAACAGCCATGTCTGTATCAGAACTGAGAATAGCCCCTGAGAAAAAGATCGCCCTGGACAGTGGATTTGCCGCTGCCTTCGGGGGAACACCTGACGCTTACTTTTCCGCCCCGGGGCGGACGGAGGTGGGCGGCAATCATACGGATCACCAGCGGGGCCGTGTACTGGCCGGGGCCGTAAACCTGGATACGGTGGCCGCCGTCCGGAAAAATGGGACCAGCATCATCCGCATCCTTTCCAAGGGCTATCCCATGTGCCAGGTGGATGTGACAGAGCTCACACCTGTGGCAGAGGAGATCAATTCCACCCCAGCCCTGATCCGGGGCGTGGCGGCCCGGTTTGCCCAGCTTGGCTGTCAGGTGGAGGGCTTCGATGCCTACTGCGAATCCACCGTGCTTCCCGGTTCCGGTCTCAGTTCCTCCGCAGCCTATGAGGTGCTGATTGGAACCATTATCAATTGCCTGTTCTTTGACAAAAAGGTTTCTCAGCCGGAAATCGCCCAGATCGGCCAGTATGCCGAGAATGTGTTCTTCGGTAAGCCCTGCGGCCTGATGGATCAGACAGCCTCTGCTGTTGGCGGACTGGTGACCATCGACTTCGGGGACAAGGATCACCCGGATATCCGGCCTGTAAACTTCGACTTCTCCACCGCCGGACACGCGCTGTGCGTCATTGATTCCCGGGCGGATCACGCGGATCTCACCGACGAGTACGCTGCCATCACCCTGGAGTTGAAGGCCATCTGCGAGCACTTCGGAAAAGAGGTTATCACCGAGATCCCAGAGGAAGAGTTCTACGCCGCCATCCCCGCCCTGCGGCAGGAATGCGGCGACCGGGCGGTCATGCGGGGGATCCATGAGTATAACGAAAACCGCCGGGTACCCCAGCAGGTGGAGTGCCTGGAACGGGGAGACTTCCAGGGCTTTTTGAAGCTGGTCAGAGAGTCCGGCTTCTCCAGCTGGATGTACCTGCAAAATGTGATCCCCGCTGGATATGTGGAGCATCAGGCCATGGCGGTAGCCCTGGGCCTGTGTGAGCATTACCTCCAGGGCAGAGGCGCTTACCGTGTCCACGGCGGCGGCTTTGCGGGAACTGTCCAGGCCTTTGTGCCCTTCGACCTGCTGGATTCCTTCCGGGCCGGTATCGACGCAGCTTTGGGCGAGGGCGCCTGCCATGTGCTGTCCATTCGTCCCCAGGGCGGCGTACAGATGGAGGTGTAAGAGCATGAAGATTGACACCTATTTGGATTCTCTGGTGTCCTATGCCATGAACCATGGCCTTTGTGAGCCGGAGGATCACCAGGTGCTGCTGAACCGGCTGCTGGACATTCTGAGAAAGGACGACTACGAACCCTCAGACGAGCCTCAGAGTGAAGACCTGGAAGAGATCCTGGCCGGAATTCTGGATTATGCGGTAGGGAAGGGAATCTGTGCCGACGACATTACCTCCCGGGATATTTTCGACACCCGGATCATGGGCGCCCTGACCCCCATGCCCAGAGAGGTGATCCGCACTTTCCGGGAAAAGTACAACATCAGCCCCGTAGAGGCCACGGATTGGTACTACCGCTTCAGCTGCGATACCGACTACATCCGCCGCTACCGAATCAAAAAGGACATGCGCTGGAAGTATTCCAGCCCTTACGGGGAACTGGACATCACCATCAACCTGAGCAAGCCTGAGAAGGATCCCAAGGCCATTGCGGCGGCCAAAAACGCCCCCCAGTCCGGATATCCAAAATGCCAGCTGTGCCGGGAGAACGAAGGCTACGCCGGCAGAATGAACCATCCTGCCCGGGCAAACCACCGGATCGTGGCCATCTCCATCTGCGGAGAGGACTGGTTCCTGCAATACTCTCCCTATGTGTATTATAATGAACACTGCATCGTGTTCAATTCCAAGCACGTTCCCATGAAGATCGACAAGTCCGCGTTCCGCAAGCTCCTGAGCTTCGTCAGTGCCTTTCCCCATTATTTTGTAGGCTCCAACGCCGACCTGCCCATTGTGGGCGGCTCCATATTGAGCCATGAGCATTTCCAGGGCGGTCATTATACCTTCGCCATGGAAACGGCTAAGGTCGAAAAGAAAGTGACCTTCCGGGGCTTTGAGGACGTTCAGGCGGGGATTGTCAAGTGGCCTATGAGCGTGATCCGCCTGGATGGAAAGGATCCGGAGCGGCTCGCGGATCTGGCGGACAGGATCCTCACAGCCTGGCGTGGCTACAGTGACGAGAGCGTTGGTGTGGTGGCCTTCTCCCAGGGAGAGCCTCACAATACCATTACGCCCATTGCCCGGCGCAGGGGAGAGGACTACGAGCTGGACCTGGTACTGCGCTGTAACATTACCACCCAGGAGCATCCTCTGGGTGTCTTCCATCCCCATGGGGACAAGCACCATATCAAAAAGGAGAACATCGGTCTGATCGAGGTGATGGGTCTTGCGGTGCTGCCCAGCCGGTTAAAGGGGGAACTGACAGCCCTGGCAGAGGCAATCGTGGCAGGGAAGGACATTGCCGGGGACGAAACCCTGAGCAAGCACGCGCCTTGGGTGGAGGAGCTTAAGAAGCAGTACACTTTCACCGAGGAAAACGCCCTGGACATTCTCCTTCAGGAGACGGGCAAGGTCTTTGCCGCCGTATTGGAGGACGCGGGGGTCTTCAAGAACACCGGGGAAGGCAGAGCGGCTTTCCAGCGGTTTATAGATTATGTGAACGCTTAAAAAGGAATGCCTCTATAAGACCGGTAACATCCACAGCAGATGACTCTGCTGTGGATGTTCTTGCATTCTATATGGTCATGTGTTAATATGAAAAAACAGACATACAAATCGAAATTTGGCAAAGGAGTGTGGTTGTATGCTGATATTGGGTAGTGTTTTTTTACTGATTGCTGGATTGTTGATGTTGTGCTTTCCCGAAGTGATATATAGCATTACAGAGAGTTGGAAAAGCAACGCTTCCAGTGAGCCGTCTGACCTGTATAAATTAGAGATTCGTGTTGGTGGTATTGTCTTCTCATTGGTTGGTATTGCAGGACTAATCAGTTATTTCGTGTTATAAATCGGAATTGAACAGAGGATGATTGTGTGAAGTATTTTGTAAATGAAGCAGTTCGAAATGCATCACATAGCAGCTGCTACATTGAATTTCAGAAGGGCTTATATCACGATAAGTGTTGGTTACAAGACTCTGTTAGTATCAGTGATACTTTATGGAATGAATTTAATCTATCTACGCTTATTGGCAGTGTCATCGTAGATTTTGACTATTATGGAATAACAGTTGTTACAAAAAATCAGTGGAACAAAATCGTAGAGAATAGTCGAGAGGCTGGTTCAGATTGGGAAAACATCATAGCAGAAGCAATCTCGTGGGTAAATGATTGTTTTGAAGAACATGATGTATTTACAATACTGGGGATATAAATTCCAGTTTGATGGACTGAACCATGTCGCGTTACCGAGCGGCTTTGTTCCGATTTGTTACAGCGTGGGTAACGAATTGGGGTGAAGCGCCCTGCGCTTCAAATTCCGGTTTATAGAGCAGAAACAAAGGCGCACTTCTATACGAATGTTCCCGTATGTGTGCCCTGCAAAAAAAGGCGTGACCAATTCATTTCGGTCACGCCCTTTTCCTAATTGTTGTCTTACGAAGACCCCACGAAATCCCGGAGGCATTTTAATCGGGTTTAACCCTGCGCAAAGAAGCTGAAAAGACCGGCGAAGAAAATGACCAGCACAATGACAGGCAACACATAGGCTACATAGGGCCGCAGCCACTTTGCCATCTTCAGACCCTTGCCCTCGTTGGCTTCCTTCAGGAAGTTGTCCCAGCCCCAGCCATAGCGGCTGGAGCAGAAGAAGACGAAGATCAGAGAGCCCAGAGGCAGCAGAATGTTGCTCACCAGGAAGTCCTCGCTCTCCTGCACGTCATGCCCGGCGATGGGATGGAAATTGCTCCACAGGTTGTAGCCCAGCAGGCAGGGCAGGCTCAGCAGGAAAATGGCGACGCAGCAGATGATGCTGGACTTCTTCCGGTTCCAGCCGGTGAGCTCGCTGACGCAGGACAGGATGTTCTCAAACACCGCCAGGATGGTAGAGTAGGCGGCGAAGGTCATAAACAGGAAGAAGAGGCTTCCCCAAAACCGGCCCATAGGCAGATTGTTAAACACATTGGGCAGGGTCACGAAGATCAGGGCAGGGCCGGCGTTGACGTCCACATTGTAGGCAGAGCAGGCAGGGAAGATGATCAGGCCTGCGCACAGGGCCACCATGGTGTCCAGAGCGCAGACCCGGACGGCTTCTCCGGTGAGGCTGTGCTCTCTTCCGATGTAGCTGCCGAAAATTGCCATAGCGCCGATGCCCAGACTCAGGGTGAAGAAGGCCTGGTTCATGGCGCCCACGATCACATCGAAGTAACCGGCTTCCGCCATTTTGCCCAGAGAAGGAACCAGGTAGAACTTTAAGCCCTCGCTGCCGCCCTTCAGGAACAGGGAGTTGATGGCCAGCACCCACATCAGGAGAATCAGGGCGGACATCATCCACTTGGTCACCCGCTCCAGACCCTTCTGAACGCCCAGGGAGATGATGGCAAAGCCGGACACCACGATGAAGGCCATATAGGGGATCATTTTCCCGGGATCAGAGAGCATTTCGGGGAAGGCATTGTTAATGGCCTCACCATCCAGTCCCGCGAATTTTCCGCAGGCGGTCTCCACAAAATACTCCAGCATCCAGCCGGCCACGGTGGTGTAGAACATCATCAGCATCACGTTGCCGATCAGGCACACATAGCCGTGCCAGCCCCATTTGCTGCCGGGCTTCAACGCGCCGTACATCTTCAGGGGACTGGTCTGAGCGGCCCGGCCCATGGCAAACTCCATGGTCAGCACCGGCACGCCAATGATCAAAAGGAACAGCAGATATACCAGCACGAAAGCGCCGCCGCCGTACTGGCCTGCCATCCAGGGAAATTTCCAGACGTTGCCCACGCCGATGGCGCAGCCCGCGCTGAGGAGAATGAAGCCAAGACGGCTTCCCAGGTGTTCTCTCTGCATAGAAGTAGAACCTCCAAAAATGAATATTCTATGACATTATAAAGAAT
>CAYMWT010000169.1:1102-5585 GCA_964394055.1 uncultured Oscillospiraceae bacterium | reverse complement strand
GCAGGAAGGCATCGCCATAGCAAAAGCCGAAGGAAAGTATACTGGGAGGCCGCCTAGGGAACATCCAAACTTAGAATCTGTTTTGAACGCATGGAAACATGGAGAAATTTCAGCCGTGGCTGCTCAAAAGCAGTTAGGCGTATCCAAAAGTACATTTTATAGAATCGTTGGGAAGGAGGGTTTAGCACAATGAATGAGATGATTTTGTTCGTGATTGGCTTTGCTGTAACGCTGGTGATTGTCGTTGCAGCCGATATTATGCTGGCTAAAGTAAAATGACAACTCCCATTTCCGTATTGGCCGGGGCATTCATTGAGGGCGTGTCCCTGGCTCTGGCCATCTACTGGCAGTGGAAGAAGGGAAAAGAGTAGGGGTGCAGTCTTGGCGGCTGCACCCTTGTTCACTGCAGGAAGCTATCCTCGTACATACCTTTGATTTCTGCTGTTAGGCTTATCCGGGATCGTCATACGAACCAAGCCCTGCTCTACAGCCGGGCGAAGATAATTCCTGCGGAAGCCCTCTTTTGATTTAAGCCCCAGCTTTTCCATAAGAGCAGTGCTTGTATAGGGAATGTCATACTCCATAATGTCAAGCAGCTTCTTGACATACTGGGAAAGCTGTTCGCTGTCTTCTTGAATTTGAAGGCCAACATCATCCAGAATCTTATCAATTTGGGACAGCATAAAGGTAATAAAAATAGTGGACTCACTCGCTACATGGCATTTGGCAATGGCATCGTAGTATGCATCCTGAAACTTTTCAATCTGGCTTTCGATGGGAATGTATTCAAAGATGGGCTTCCATTTGGCCAGGATTGCGGAGTGCCAGAGTCTCGCCATTCTGCCGTTTCCGTCTGAGAAGGGGTGGATAAAGACGAATTCATAATGAAAGACGCTGCCAAGAATCAGCGGGTGAACGCTGCCTTTGGCTTCTTTCATCCATGTGAAAAGATCGTCCATGAGCTGGGGAACAAACTGTGCCGGCGGCGCCATAAAAATGCACTGGTCACCATTAAACACGCCTTCCTCACCCCGGCGGAACTCGCCGGACTCTTCTACCAGGCAGGCTGTCATAATCCCATGGAACTTCTTGAGATCCTGGATGCTGTAAGGGTCGATTTCCGTGAAACGCTCATAGGCAGCATAGGCGTTTTTGACCTCCTGAATTTCCTTCCGCTCACCGAGTACCGCCTTGCCGTTAATCACATCCCGAACCTGGCCCAAAGAAAGGGAATTGGCTTCGATTTTCAAAGAGGAATGGATGGATTTGATTCGGTTGTTTTTTCTCAGATGGGGCCTGTATTCCAAATGATTCAAAGCGGTCATTCGTCCGATTTTTTCGGAAATCGATGACACATAGGACAGAATTTCATTCGTGATGGTAAAGGGTGGCGTATATTTCCCCATAGGATTTCCTCCATGTACTTGCGTATTATCTTGCGCACTATCTTCCTCTATTATACACCTAAAAGGAAAAGATACAATCCCTAACAAAAAATATAAATACAGCCGGTGCGACTGTACCGTTATTTTAGGAGGTTTGCAATGAACAAAGCTATCACCGTTCTGGTAGTGGAGCCAGGAAAAGAGCCCTACATCAAAACAATTGATCCCGGTCTCACGTCCTTACAGAAGGAGGTAGGTGGATACATACAGGCCGTGTACCCATTCCCCGAACCTGTCGCCATCGTATGCAACGAAACCGCCAAGCTGGACGGGCTGGCCCTGAACCGTGCCCTCCGGGACGATGCCGGGGAGATCTATGACATTATCGCCGGAACGTTTCTGGTAGTAGGCTTGGCGGAAGAGGACTTCAGTTCCTTGCCGCCGGATCTGATCCAACAGTTTATCCAGCACTTCCGAAAGCCGGAAGTATTTATAAGAATCAACGGCAACATTGTCGTTATACCGATGGAGGCGTAAAAGTTGATTATAGAAGCTATGTTTAATGGCCGGTTTTATCCGGCGGAAATGGTTGCACCCAAAGATCCCAAGCATAAAGAACTTTATCATCAGGTAACCCAAATCACCAATGAGCTTTCTGAGAAGCTTAGCAAAGAGGATATGGATTCGGTGATAGCTCTGCGAGAACTACTGTTCCAGGCACAGGACATAGAACTGGAAAGTCAGTTTGCTTTTGGCTTTGCCGCTGGGATGATGCTGCAGTGGGAGGCAACAGAACTTTTAAGGAAGCTATAGAGTGTTACGAAAAGCGATGGGGAGACGCACAGACAAAATTCTGTCTATGCGTCCCGCCTTTTATTTTTTTACAATATTCCGTAGATAATCTTCTACATTTTGATATTGGATGCCCTCAACAATCCGGTTTTCTCCCCGGTATAGGACAAATTTCCCTGTAATAGAACCATAGCGATGCTCTGTTTGGGCGCACTTTCTTTCGTCAGTCAGGTGTCGGTACTGCTGTTGTGCGATTTCTGTGCTGTGCTTGATCTCAAAAATCTGACAGGAAGCTGCCTCTGGATCAAAGACTACCATATCGAACTCACCCACATCAAATAACAGCTTGAACACTTCGCAATCCGGTCGGGCAATCTTGGTTTCCAGCAGAACAATGTCCTCCATCATACGCCCCTGGACATCGCTGAGAATCCGCTTTGTCACTGCGTTCCGCTCTATCAAAGAAAGGTTACAGAACACCGGATCTTTTAGCAGCGTTTTCACCAATGCTTCTGCCTGGGAATATCGCAGTCCTGGCTGGGAAATAGCCGTATGCTTTTCCACCTTACTCAGATCAGCCATAGAAACCACATCCAGATCAACGGTCAGATCCAGAAGATCCAGATATTCCTTGATTTCACGACGATGGGCATCCGTCAAAGCAACACGCATTTCCGGCCTGTTCCGGATTTCAAGCATTGCTCTCAGCTGCTCCGTGACTGCATTCTGATCTACCTGATAGAGAATGTCGCTGGGTTCTTTTCTGTCCCGCAGCAGGTTTTTGGCAGACAGTGCTAAATCAGACGAACGGAAATCCTTCGTTAAAACCTCCAATGTAAAGCGATGGTTCATATCCTCCACAATACGATTGATGGCGCTGGTCAATTCCTGCGCTTCATAAAGTTCGGACAGGTTGCGGAAATGATTACCGTACTGATAGTTTTTCAAGGAGTGCTGGATGTTATGGGCAATGGCGCTGTCCACATATTCATCCGTGCTTTCCTTGGTGGCGAAGGTCATGCCGGAATGATTGTAATCCACGCCGCCAAAGCTCATGGTGCCGCCATAGCGAATATATTCATCAATACCCTTCAGGCCCAGGATGCCTTCAAACTCCCGATATGGGACAAAGGTGGTGTGCAGCATAAAGCAGCGGTCATACAGCTCCCTATCCTCGGAGAAGAGGAAGCCCAGAGAATCCGTGCCCGACAGAACAATTTTGATACCACGAGTAGCATATACGTCAGAAAAGAGCGCAGCACCCTCAACAAAGTCATCCATCAAGGTTACTTCGTCAATAAACAGGTAACGGCAGCCCAACTGCGCAAGCTGCTTGAGATCTGAATTTATCCTGGCAAGATTGATGGAAGCATTGATTTGAAGAAACGCCGCTTTTTCCAGCACTTCTGCGTTCATTTCTGCAATGAGCTGACGGATCAAGGTCGTTTTGCCTGTTCTCCGAAGACCATATAAAATAAACACCCGATCCGTACTGTTCCCATAAACATAGTCGTGAAGCTTTCGATAGCATTCCCGCTTCTTCCAAAGTGCCGTTGGTGCGGCAAACTCAGCCAGCTCCTGGCCACGCAGAACGGAGGAATAGAACGCCGCTTCCCTGCTCTCATGCGGGAGCGCTTCTCTGGATGCCTTCAGTTTTCGCTCCAGTTCCTTCCGCTGTGCAATTTGTGCAGTGAGTGTTTCCATCTCCTCTGGCTTCACGATTCTGCTTTTCTGCTTTCCTGTGTTCGTATCCCGCCATTGGAGATAGGGATACCGCTTGCCATTGATGGCCTTAAATGTAATATTCCCAGCTGGCAGTTGGGCAATTTGTTCCTGATAACGCTCAATTTCGTCCTGGATCATATCCGTACCTCCTTTTGTTTACTATATTAACTTTTTTAGCTTTATATGTCAAGATAAAAGTTAATAGCTATAAAATGATACCCATTACCTCCACCAAATAAAACACACGGGTTCTGGAGCAACGTCAAATTTTTTGAGGCAGCCGCCGTGTTCTACAGTTCATAATCAAAAGACAGTTCGCATTTTTTCTTCTTGTTGAAAAATTCAGCGCATAGCATCAGCAGAGTTTATGTGACCTTCTACAAATTCTGTGTCACACTGTATTTTTTTATGAACACTCATTTGTCAATCAATGTGAATTTCTGCTTAAATTGGTTGCTGTTGTACTCTCTTTTTCTCCTTTCACAAAGGCCATTGCCGAGATTTGTGTGAAAGTATGCAACCCCCCGGGTACCAGTCTTTTTCTATGTTATACTGGTTGTAGCTCTAGGAAAGCATGGTGT
>CAYMWT010000169.1:0-1092 GCA_964394055.1 uncultured Oscillospiraceae bacterium | reverse complement strand
TCATCTATTATATCCGTTTATCAGTATTATATCAATATTATTCAGAATAATATTTCATAATTGCAGTCCAATATATGAAGAGCTGCCTCTGTTGTTCTTTTTAAATGTTCGCACAGACCCGGATTTTCTATTTTTATAGAGTAAAATATAGGTACTTCCAAGAAAGCAGACGGTGATGCAAATGAAAACCCAAACAAAGCAGGCCATGACCAAATACCTGAAATTCGTTTACTGGTCTCAGTACCTGCGGAACCAAGGTTTACTTTCTGAACAGGAGTACTGCCAAATGCTCACCATCATCCGAACCCGGTATGATGTGGAGTAACTCATTACTGGAGCTGCCTTTAGCCGCAGCAGGAGGTGTAATGCAGAAGTCTCACTGAATTCATTTGATACCATGAGGAGGCTGATAATCGTTTCAATGTCCCATCCTGACTTGAGAAAGGAGAAGTGCCAAATCAGCGTTCTAAAAACAATTCGAGATCGGAGGTGATTTTCCCATTTCATTTTTTGTGCCGATGCGCACCCACGCCTTTTCGCTAAATTTTCTATTTTATCAGGAGGTCAACAGTCTCAATTACACGTTAATTATCAAAATCTGTGAAAGGAGTCTTAGCAAAATTAGCATAAACCAGCATCGTTCCCGACCCACAATCTGAACTAAGCAAAGACCATACCCATAATCATGAATCTCAACACACCTTAGAGGAGGCTTTGTCATGAATAACATTTTTCCATATTCACAAGGCAACTGGCCATATGGAGGCCCCAATAATCCGTATCAATCCAGCCTTTCTGTTTCTCCCACCTGTCAAGCGATGCAACAGCCATACTACCCTGCCCCTGTCGTTTCACAGCAGCAGTATTACAAGGAGCTTACCACAATATACCATGCCATAGCAGAAGCAGAACGGGCAAGAAGTGCTGCCATCACGGTCGAATCCCGCCTCCGCAAGGAAGAAGAAGCTCGCAACGCCATCGCCAGTAACTGCCAGATCATAGCATCCAACGGCCAGCTTTGTGCATACACAAAAGGAAGGTACTTAAAGCCCATCCTGTCCAAAATTCCTGCGGTTTACTGCATCAACCCTT
>CAYMWT010000168.1:0-5607 GCA_964394055.1 uncultured Oscillospiraceae bacterium | reverse complement strand
TTTTATGACTTTGGGGCCAGGCTCACCGCCTGACCCCAACATTTATTATAGAACCTAAACCGTTGGGAACAGCCAAAGGGCATCGTCGGCCCGGTAAGCCGGGTGCCCCGTTTCCTGAACATAGGAGGGGTCTTCCGGCGTGTCCTCATGGCCCGGATTGTGGGTGAACTTCACCAGTGGCAGGCCGCCGCCGTGATGCACCTGGGCGGAAAGCATGAAGCGAAGCTTTTCCGCCGCCTGTTCCGGGGCAAGGTGGATAATGCCCTGGATATCCTGCACCGTATCCCGATAGCCATAGCCATTGCGCAGACCGCAGTAAATAAAGGAAGCGGCTCTGGACCAGGTGAAGGTGATAAAGCTGTTGTAGGCGTTCCAGGTGTTGACCATGGCATCAAATTCCGGGCAGGGCGTTTTCACATGGAAGTGGGACAGCTTTTCATGCCAGTCCTGTTTCAGTGCCTTCCATTCCCAGATGCAGACCGCCTCCGGTACTGCATACAGGTTCAGCAGCTCCCGGCTTTCCTGAGGGCTTTTCTCTCCCAGCAGGAAGGCGATCCATTTGCTCTGCCCCGGCGCCAGAGAGGCAACGCAGGACAGGGCGCCGCAGCTGGTTTCATTGTAATTGAGGGCGCCGCCCAAATCTCCTCTTTCCACACCTACGGGATTTCCGTAGCCATGATAGGCTCCCAGGAATTTCGCCCGGTCGCCGCAGTAGGAGGACACCTCCGCTCCCGCCAGTCCGAAGAACCGTTCGGTTACGTTCTTGGCGTCCACGCTGCACCCTTCAGCCACAGCGTCCAGATTGCCGTGGATTTGCTGACGGATGCGGTTATGATCATACAGCGTCCGGGTGATGAACCGGGAATATTGGAGGTTTACCTGATCCTGCTCATAATTGCCGTTGCTGGTAAACTCCGCGTAGCCCGTGATCGTCAGCTCCCGCTGCTGGTCGGAATCGTTTCGCACCAGCAGGGCCCATACCTCATGGGTGCATCCCAGAGGCACATAATAAAGTGCCTGCGTGTGGATGCCCTGATAATCCGCCAGCATTTTGGAGTAGCCCATACCGTGGCGGCACTGACTTTTGTATTCCCGTAAATCCTTCCCCACTGGCTGCCAGGATGCAGACCAGTAGTCCTCGGAATGGTTGTCCCGGAGATAGATGTATCGTCCGGGCTGATCGAACTGGTTGAAGACATAGCGCAGGATGCGCCCGTTGGCGCCGGACTTTACAAAGCTGTAGCCTCCGGCATTGTTGGAGATCAGTGCGCCGTACTCCGGTGATCCCAGGTAATTGGCCCAAGGCTCCGGCGTATCCGGGCGGGTGATCACATACTCTTTTGCCTGTTCGTCAAAGTGTCCGTATTGCATAGCAGGTTCCTCTCTTACATCAGTTCTACAATGATTTGCGCTACCCCTTCCGGCAGGCAGCGGATATCCGCCCGGCGCAGGATGACGCGCCCCTCCGAAAGCGGAAGCCGATCCATCCCCTCTGAGCCGCAGACGGTCAAATACGCTTTCCCCACATGGTACTGGCCATAATCCTTGTCGTTCAGGTTGACAAACCGCACAGCGAACCGTTTCCCGCCAAAGGAAAGGGAAATAGAGGCTTCTCCGTGTTGATCGAACTGGCTGCACACCAGCTTGGGGCAGAGGACCAAATCGCCGTTTTCACCCCGCACACCGTAGACCTCTGTGATCATGGTCATCATATACCAGCTGGCCGCACCGGTGAGGTAATGGTACACACCCCGTCCATCGCCGTTAAAGTACTCCGGGATTCCGGGGAAAATTCTGCTGGTTTCAAAGTTTAGTGCTGCGTCCGCCAGGGCTTGCAGCGCCAGGTGGCCCTCCTGCACAAAGCCTCTGCGGTAGAGGGCATTGGCGTACATAACCGCCATATGAGAGAACACCGCACCATTTTCCTTTTCTCCGTAGGCAAAGCCGAACATCCGGCCCATGTCAAATTTCAGTTCCCGGAAATCCGTATTCAGGCGATAGCCGCCCAGCTCCTTTTGATAAAGATAGTGGTCCGCACTTTTTGTGATGGCATCCACCTGGGCATCGGTAGCTGTTCCGCTCATAATGGCAAATACCTGACCGGTGAGCATCATCCGCACGCCCTCTTCCGTGATCCCCTCTACCGGACGGCAATGGTTATCATAGTAGCTGTTAAACCAGCCCGCATCTCCGCCGGCGGAGATCCACTCCTGCCTCCGGAGCAGGGACATAAGCCAGTCTGCCTTGCGCTCCAGATCGTCCGCCAGCTGGTTGAGGGATACGCAGACCATATTGCCGCTGACGGTGTGCCGACAGCGCTCGCCATAGGCGTTTAAGAGCGCCTGCTTTTGGGCAATGTCCCCATAAAGTTCGGAGGAGCCGGACAAAAGCATCTGGGTTTCCTCCAAAATATTCACAGTTTCCTGACCGGTTTTCCCGGAAAGCCGCCGAATCAGGGTCGCCAGATTGCGGAAATTCCCCGCATAAGCGCAGGTGAAGGCTACGCTTTCCCCATTTTCACCCGCCATGTCCAGAGCATCGTTCCAGTCAGCGCCCCGGAGACGGAACATATTATGGGCGCCCACCTCATAGAAGGCGGTCAGGTGCTGAATCAGAAGATGCTCCAGCACGCTGCCGGTATAGATTTCACCGTTTTCCGTCCGCTGGAAGTTTCCATAACGCTCGTTCCACAGAGCATCCGTCTGGGTGCCCCGCATGGCCTGAGGATCCTTAAAATAGGGGGCCGCCGCATTCAGAATCTCAATGTCTCCGGTCTGGTCGATATAGAGCTTTGTGGTCATCAGGGGCCACAGGGCGTGATCCATCCAAACACGGGCAATGCCATTGCGGTCTGCAATGAAATTCCCAAGACCGTCGCCGATGATGGTGGCATTGGTACCGTCAATTCGCACGCCGCCGAAGTTTGCCAGAATCATATCGCCTACACCGGAGGGGTCCATCAGCAGCAGAGACAGACAGTCCTGCCACAGATCCCGCCAGCCTCGTCCGCCTCGACCGTAATCGTGGTGGGGGAGAAAGGAGCAGCCGAAGATCCTGCGTAAAATGGGCTGAAAACTGATCCACCGCAGCAGGCAGTCAAAGTTCGGATCGCCTGTGTGATAGCGGATGTTTACCTTCGACTGCCAATAGGCTTTGGTTTCTTCCAGAGCCCTGTTTGCCTTTTCGGTTGTATTGTAGGAAGCAAGTACCCGGTCAATTTCCTCCTGATCTGTGGAAATGCCCATCAGTACCAGATACTCAGTACTTTCTCCCGGCTTCAGGGTGATGGTTGGGAATACGAGAGCGCCCATGGCCTCCCGACCGCCGATTTCCACACCGGAACCGATTCCCTTTTCTCTCTCAAAAAGGCTGCGGGGACGCAGAAAGCTGCCGCCCTCTCCGATAAAGGCATCCACTGTGGGGAAAAAGGATTCCGGGGCCTCGCCGCTGCCGGAGGCGCCAAGGACATAATAGATCCGATGATTTTCCCGGTGTCCCTTTTCGTCGAAGGACATGGTGGGCTTTACCAGCACACCATGTTTTGTTGTCCGAATCCGGTGAAGCATGGAGGTGACATCCCTGTGATCCCGGATGTTGTCCGCACTTCTGCCATAAATGGGAATCGCCGCTACGCCGGTGACGACCTGAGGATTTTCCCTTGTGTTTGTCACACGAACGGTCATAATTTCCACGTTTTCATTGTAGGGAATGAAGGAGGTTATCTCTGCCCGGAAGCCCGGCGCCTTTGTCTCACGGCACACCTGCTGCCACATAAGGCCTGCGGTCAGCGTACTTTTGTCCTGGTCAGCAGTAAAACGGGCAGCCTCCTGCATAGCGGACACGCCGGAAGCGGACCAGCAGCTGTCCTCGGTTACACACCAGAAGTTCCGGGTGCTGCGGCTGGTATGGAGATCCCCCACGCTGACCGGCTCCAGCAAAAAGCCCTCCTGATCCAGCTTGCTGTCTCCACCCAGACTGGGGGTGATGGCACTTTTCAAGCCACATTCACTTGCCAGCGGGAAATAAAGTCCGCTGAAAGCTTCCGGATTTTCGATCCGAAAGGTGCCGTCGTTGTCCAGAAAAATTGGTTTCATTGGTGTGCCTCCTTTTTTTGATATACGCGAACATAATCCACCAGAAAGGCAGCCTGTTCAAAATCAGTGGTTTCATCCGGATAGCCCACCCAGCTTCCACCCACAGCCAAATTGAGAATCAGATACATCTCGTGGTCAAAGGGTGCGGGAAAGGTTCTTTCCGCACCGTCCGCCCCGGCGCAGAACCAGTTGGAGGTTTCAAAAAAGGCGCTACCGTCCACATACCAGCGTAGTTTCCCCGGAAGCCATTCCAGGGCGAAGCGGTGATAGTCCTCTGAAAAGTCACCCTGGGCAAGCCGGAACGTTCTCTGATTCTGACAATGGGGCAGGCCAAAGTGGATGGTTCCGTGGTTGACCGCCGCACAGTGCCCCTGAATTTCCATAATGTCGATCTCTCCGCACCGGGGCCACTGACCGTAGGTTTCCTCATCCCCGGTCATCAGCCAAAAGGCGGGAAGAAAGCCCTTTCCTTTTGGCACCTTGATGCGGGCTTCAAAGATACCGTATGTAAATTCATGCTTATTCTGGGTGGTGATCCGCCCGGAGGTGTATGCCGGGCTTCCGTCGGGTAAACGGCACTTGATTGGACGTATTACCAGATTGCTCTCCGCCAGAGAGATGTTTTCCGGGGCATCTACATATTCCTGAAGCTCTTCATTGACCCATCCCGGCTGATGCAGCTCCACGTTCCAGCTTTCACGGTTGAGCAGCGGCTCGTCGAAATGATCCTCAAATACCAGCGTATAGCCGTCATAGGAAAGGAAATTTTGCATTTTGCTCCTCCTTAAATGTTCTTTTCAGGAAAAATCTACTTCTTTGCGGGTTATATGCGGTGACTGTCATGAGAAAAAATTCGATTCAGATAATAGGAATTCACATAAGCACCGGCAGCCGCGCCAATGAGCGCCCAAAAGGCAGTAAAAAAGATCCACAGGTCTGGAAGGCATATTCCAATCAGGAGGGGCAGAAGATTGACCACAGTTATCAGGCAGGTGACAGGCAGATTGGCCAGGGCCAGCCGTCCGGCATTTTCCATTTGATGGGGGAAGCTGTTTTCGTAGCGTGCCAGCAGAGGAAACAGATAGGAAAGCAGTGCTGTCAAAACAGTGGTGGCAATGGAAAGCAAGATAAAAACGACCGGAGAAAATACCAGGAAGTCCGCATAAAGCGCATAGCGCACCACCCCAATCAGCATCAGATCCCCAAACAGCAGAATGGTTGCAGGGACGGAAGCGGAAAAATCCTCCCGCAGGGCAGTAAGGAAGCCCTTTACAATCGATGTGGACTCGCCACGGATTAACCGGAGGGTCATCCGGTAAAGGGCTGTGATGGCTGCCCCGGAGCAGATAACCGTCATACAGGCAAGAAGAAACAAAATGTTCAGAAGAAGCAAGTCACATATCCTGGTCAGGAAGCGAATCAACCGAGACCGCAGAAAATTCTGTGTAATCGACAGTATATGACAGTATAAATACTGGCGGCAAAGTCAAGAATGAAACTAAACATTCATGAC
>CAYMWT010000167.1:0-5677 GCA_964394055.1 uncultured Oscillospiraceae bacterium | reverse complement strand
TGTTTTTCACCTCTCATTTCATCACTCATTTTCCACTTACTGTACTCCGCTCTTCGAGATGCGTTTTTGAATATCCTCAACGGACGGCAACTGCTTACTCAAATCTTCAGGCAGACTGTTTGTGACCTTATACTCGCTGACGCCAATAGGCTTAGACATATCCTTGAGGGCATACTCAGCAACCAGGTTGTTCTTACTCTTGCAAAGCAATAGACCAATGGATGGGTTGTCGTTATCTTTTTTCAAAATGCCATCTACCGCAGAAAGATAAAAATTGAGCTGACCTGCATATTCGGGTTTGAACTCACCGGTTTTCAGCTCGATCACCACATAACAGCGGAGATTAAGATTATGTAATATGAATTGCTCCATATTTGTAGCCTCGACATAATTCCCATCTACATCGAAGCACTTTGGTTTGTAGAACTGTGAAATGTCACGGAAGACACATTCGCTCGTTGTAATATCATACTGCCAGCCTGTTTCATCGGTTTCACGATAGACGGTAGAGTATTTTTCAATGAGCTGATATATCTGATTGCGAGTTTTCATATTTAGAGAAAGTTTGAGCGTTTTCCCTTTTATTTCTTTCTCGTTTCTCTGTGAAAAAGGAACGAATAAAGAACTCGCCTCCGGGTCATACTTGCGCCATCCATATACATTACGCCCCGAAATTTTGCTTTCGGGATAAAGCTCGTAACCATCGTTACGGAGAAGCCCGTTTACTGCATCAAGAAACTCTTTCCAGTATCCGTTTTCGACTCTTACGGCAGGATGAAATACAGCACATAGAAATTTCAATAATACCTCGTCATCGCCGTTCAGCAACTCAAAACGGTCATCCTCAAAAATCCAACCGTCTTCATAGTCATCGTTGTTTATCGTGTGCTGCCAAATATCACCCTCTGCATCATCGAACCGATTGTCATAACTCGGCAAGGAGTTGAGGTCATATATTCGTTTAAGAAAGTCAATCTCGCTTAGTTTGCCATAGCATCCATAACGGATTCGTTTATTCTCAAAAAAATCCATTATGTCCATGCCATACAGAAACAAAGCGAAGATGTCTCTCCGGGTTATTTCTGTGATTTGTTTCAATTTATAGCACCTTCCTTACCGTAGTCGGGCTGATGGAAGCGAAGGTTTGGTCAAAGTTCGTCAGCACAGAATCGCTTGCCATTCCGCTATCACGGAACACGGCGTAGTAGGGCTTTTTCTTGGCAATATCCGTAACAACCTCATCAGAAATGTTGTTGTCGAAGCAAGCGTATAGGAAGCCCTCGGCTACATTGAACACCTTGCAGCCTGCGATCGTCGTTTCTTCGATCTTGGAGGACAGCAGAATACCAAGGTCAAGCATCACCTGGAACAGCAGATCTTCCGGCGTTCTGTCGTTCTTGATATTGTCGGCGTAGTTTTCAAACAAGGTCTGCTCCACTTCATCGGGACGGTAGTAAACATCCTTCATGTTGGAGGTATCGCACTTCAGCACACGGAAGCCAATATCAAGTCCCTGTGCGGTCAATCCGGCTTCTTCCTTGATTTTCATACCTGCACGGCGGATACGCTCTTTGCCGATCTCGCAGATGTTTTTATAGCCGGCTTTGTACGCAGTACCATCTTCTTCGCAGGCTTCTGGAAGCTGAACCATGAGATATTTTACATGGCGTCCTTTATCGGCGTTCATTTGCATGACTGCGTGAGCAGTTGTCGCCGATCCCGAGAAAAAGTCAAGAACAACGGAGTCGTCTTTAAGGTTTGCTAATGTTAGCAACCTTGTTAGCAATCTGACAGGTTTAGGACCATCAAATGCACCTGCATCAAGAAGTTTTGTAACTTCTTTCGCACCCTCTTGGTTGTGTCCTACATCTTTATAGAACATTATTGATGTTGGAGCCATGCCATCGTACTTCAATTCGGTTAGAAAGCGTTTCATACAAGGAACGCTATTACCATCTGCGCCAAAATAAATTCTATTGTCTTGGAGTCTCTCCAAAAATGCTTTTTGGGAGAGACTCCAGCAGCGCCCTGCTGGAGGCTCTATTACACGCCCGGAGGGCGCTGTAATAGGATAATCACAGGCAGCATTATATGTTTTTACAGACAAATCACTTGGTTTCCAAATGCCCCGAGGATCGTTATCGGGATTTGAATATCGGGCATTTGCTTTCTCGGTTCTTGGTAGCCTGCCAATAACAAATTGCGTTATATCTCTTGCATACATCAAAACATAATCATGACTATTGGAAATAAAGCGTGCATCATTTTTGGGAGCATATGCTCTCTCCCATACCAACTGTGCGACAAAGTTTTGACCGCCGAATGCCTCATCGCAGCACTTTTTCATATTCTCCTGCTCATTATCATCAATACTGATAAAAATAACGCCATCATCCGTCAGCAAATCCTTTGCCAGTCTGAGTCGAGGATAGATCATATTGAGCCAATCGGTATGGAATCGACCGTTATTTTCGGTGTTAGCCACCAAACGATTTCCCTCATCATCAAACTGTCCGCTGCTTGCAAGGTATTCGTCCGTGCTCAGAGCAAAATCGTCCTCATACACGAAGTCGTTACCCGTATTGTAGGGCGGGTCTATGTAGATCATTTTGACTTTGCCGAGATAGGTCTCCTGCAAGAGCTTCAGCACTTCCAAATTATCGCCCTCGATATAGAGATTTTCGGTGTTGTCAAAGTCTACGCTTTCTTCACGGCAGGGGCGCAGCGTTTTGGAAATGGGAGCGTTTGCAAGCAGGACAGACTTCTTTTTGTCCGGCCATGTAAACTGATAGCGTTCCTCTCTCCCGTCCACCACCTTGACGGAGATCTCCTGCATCAGCACATCCTTGTCAATGGCACGAACCACTTCGCCGTTCTCGTCAATCGTCTCCGTCACAGCGTTCGGGAACAGCTCCGCCAGTTTCCTGTAATTCTCATCGGCTTTGTTCGCCGTTTGCATTTTCAGTTTATCCATCGCTTTCTTCCTCCGTTTTCCAGAAATGGTATATAGGGTATTCCTCAAAGTTCTTTTTTTCCTCATCGCTCAACTTAGCAAAATGAAGTTCGGCGGGCTTTTGTTGATCCAAAAGCAGATAAACGCCGATGCGTGTCTCCTCGTGAGTTTCCTTGCTTTCAATTAGCTCATACAGAGAACTAATTTCATCAATGCTGAAGTCACGCTGCCTTTTTATCGTTTGCAGTCTATTCAAAAGTCGAATTTCGTAACTTAGTTCATCATCTGGAGCAGAGAAAATCCACCTACTAAATTCCTCGCACACTTTTAGTAGCTTTTCTTTTCGACTTCCGGTTGCCTTATCGTAAGCTGTAAGAGAATCAAGTAAAAACCAATTAGCTCGATTTATCGTGTCAGAATGTCGCTCTACCGATTGGAATGACGGCAAGAGCACATCGTAATCTATATTGCTGACAGTAAGTAAATCATCTGCGTGAAGTATGAAGAACTGGGATATTGGCAATCGAACTCCGTGCTCATTTTCATACACAACCGAGAACTCACTTTTGAAAAAATCATAAATCTCATAAACGCCTGCTTCTTCACATTTTTTGAAATACAAAACGAAGCGAAGATTACTGACTTTCATGCAGCAGACTGGCGGTATGTCGTGCTTCAATCCACGCACAGGCTTCTTATCAATAAATGCCTCAATTAGTCGATCCAGGTTTCTCCAATCTTCACCACTCAGCTTACTAATGATTAACTCATCGTTGCACCGCAGAAGCTCAAGTACTTCAGTAATCCGCTGGACATACTCAAGTCGTTCTTTTTCCTTTTCGAGATCGAAATTGGCAAAATCAGCTCCATTGTAGTCGAAAGGAAACGCCACATTGTTTACCTGAAATTCGCCATTTTCAAGATACGAGATCATAAAATCGAGGTCTTTTGCAAGGACTCTGATTTTATCCGAGTGCTTATAATTGATTTTGCACGGTTCACAAGGTTTTGTGAATTTCATTGTAAGACTTTCACCAAAACAAAATGTCGTGCTTTCGGCACATTGGACAACGCTATATTCGGAATAGAAAACCGTGCCACCAATCGTAACATCTGAAGCAATGACCCGTTTGGTGTGAATGTCTTTTGGAACGAGGTCAAGAGGCTGAGGAATAGAGCTTCCTTTAATTTTGGCGTAGATATAAACCTCGTTTGTCATAATAGCTCTTTGCGGATCTTCGATTCCGAACCCCTCAAAAGGAATGACAATGTTCTCTAATACGCCTTGCTTTTGCAATTCTTCAAGAGTATGAAGTTCTCCCTCAGTAAAGCTCGCTTGCTTTTTGCAATTCTGAAAACAGTTCAAGAAAATGGTCGCTTTGCGGTTGCTATCGAACGGAAACTCTTTTAGGTGAACCGCTTTGCTTTTTGCGTTGCCTTCAAGGAGCTGGCGTAATTTAATAGGGGTAAGCTCGGCATAATAGATTTTATGTCGTATTCCCATATTTCCAAGATAAACGACAAAAAGCACACATCCGCCATCATACAGATAGTTTCTCAAATCATCCTTAGACATTTGAAACGAAATTTCAGATTTTGAGAAATCATCACATTCCGTACCCTTGACTTGAACAGGCATACGACCTTTAAGGGAACCTTTTTTCTTGGACTTATCTCCGTATATGTAAACAGCTCCGTCCCAGGATGGTTCCTTGTCATTATCGGCAATAAACTGGTCAAGAAACTCGGATGTAACAATACTGTTTTTAACAGCATTTACAGACAATGTTTCAATTGCTTTCTTATCTAGCGCCACTAAATTCACCTCTTCCGTTTGACTCTTAATTAAGTTCAATTAGCTGTTTCTTTAACGCTTTTGTTTGCTGCGCAAGCTGAAACTTCTTATTCGGCTGATTCTCATTCCGAGCTTGCTTATCCAACTTTTCGATTTCCTTTTGCAGCTTTGCTTTTTGGTCATCAAGCTGTATTGGCTCATCCAAGGATTTGCCTTACCAAACCTCTACACTGCCGACTTGAATTATGAGGTTCTCCCATCCGGCAGATTCGGTTAAACCATTCTGCCAGTATCATTCTACTATACTTACCGTCCAATAAAGCGTACTCATTCAGCATGAATTGCTTCGCAAATATCTCCAATATCGCAATCAAGGTAGTCGCAGATACGCAGGAGAACGGAAAGTGCAACATCTTCACCCTTATTGAGTTTGCTCATCGTTCCGGTGGAGAGCTTCAAATCTCTGCGTAGCTGAACCTTTGTAATGTCTTTTTGAATAAGTAGCATCCAAAGTCTTTTATAACTGATTTTCATGCATTCACCTCATCAGCGCAAATCAGTTGCACATTTTTGTTTTATTATACCACAAAGGCTTTTATTCTTCAACAAATCTCTCTAAAGACTAAATAAAAAGTTGCAACTTCTTGAAGTACCCTTTTTGAGTGAAGATTTTAGCGTTGTTTTGTACCTCCTAATGTGTAGACTGTATACGGCGGTCACCAACGGCCGCTGGTGCGGTGGTGAACGGCTGGCGTGCGGTCCCGGCAGCCGGGTCGTAAAAAACATTTAATTTGGTAAAACGTTCCTCTTCACTTTACACACAGTTGCATAGGTTTCCGGAAAAGTATCTTTCTTCAACCACATATTATCTCTGTAGAACACCCGGAGCGAATGAAGCCGCTCCGGGATATTTTTATTATGGAGGTAAA
>CAYMWT010000166.1:0-5719 GCA_964394055.1 uncultured Oscillospiraceae bacterium | reverse complement strand
GTCAACGGCTGCTAAGTCCCGGAGGGAGAGCCAAGTGGGTGGTTCAAATACTATAGTGGCTTAAAATTTAGAAAACGCCCTTGGCTCCCCCTTTGGGGTTAAGCGAAGCGCAGTCGCGGGAGTGAATGACAGTCCTGTGGACTGTCAGAGCCGCGACCGGGGAAAGCCACAGCTTTCCTGGCTCGCGAAGCGAGACTGAGAGGGCCAGCACCCGCTCCAAGGCAGAGAGGGTATTCAAGAAAATTGATAGAAAATTCATATCTTTTTCCGGAAATCTCTATTATAATGGATGCAAATACAGCCTGCACTTCGGAGGGGATAACATGGCGAAAGGCAAATCCAGCAATTTCCTGGAATCGGCGGCCGCCTTTATTGTGGATAAGCGGTCCCTTTTCTTTCTGCTTTATCTGTTCGCAATCATTTTTTCCGTATTTTCCATGGGCTGGGTAGAGGTGGAAAACGACGTCACCACCTATCTGCCCGCCGATACGGAAACCCGTCAGGGCATTGTGGCCATGAACGAGAACTTTGTGGAGTCCGCCACCGCCCGGATCATGGTCACAAACGTCACCTACAGCACCGCGCAGTCTCTGAACGATCAGATTGCTGAGGTGGACAGCGTTCTTATGTCAACCTTCGACGATACCCAGGATCACTACCGGGACGCCTCTGCCGTCTTTGACGTGACCTTTGCCGATGGTGCCGCCGCACAAAGCTCTCTGGACGCCATGGCATCGATCCAAGGCATTCTGGACGGATACGACGCGTACTACGACACCACCATCGGTTATGACGAAAACGCCATGCTGGCGGAGGAAATGACCAGCATTCTGATCGTTGCCGTCATTATTATCATCGGCGTGCTGGTGCTCACCTCCCGCTCCTATATGGAGGTGCCGGTACTGCTGCTGACCTTCGCCGCGGCGGCCATTCTGAACATGGGCACCAACTTCCTGTGCGGAAAAATCAGCTTCATCTCCAACTCCATCGCCGTGGTTTTGCAGCTGGCCCTGGCCATCGACTATGCCATTATCCTCTGCCACCGATTCACCGACGAGCGGGAAACCAGAAGCGCCCGGGACGCCGCCGTCATTGCCCTGACCAAGGCCATCCCGGAGATCAGCGCCTCCTCCCTCACCACCATCAGCGGTCTGGCGGCCCTGGGCTTTATGGAATTCGCCATCGGCCTGGATATGGCCGTTGTGCTGATCAAGTCCATCCTCCTCAGTATGCTCTCCGTCTTCACCCTGATGCCCGGTCTTCTGGTGCTGTTCAGCCCCCTTATGGACAAAACCCGGCACAAATCCCTGGTGCCGGACGTGTCCCTGCTGGGCAAATTCGCCGTGAAGACCCGGCGGATCGTGCCGCCCCTGTTCCTGGTTGTGCTGATCGCCTCCTTTATTCTCTCCAATAACTGCCCCTATTCCTACAGCTACAATAACCTGCGCACGCCGAAAATGACCGATCGGCAGAACGCCTTCTTTCAGATCCAGGACACCTTCGGCAACAACAATATGGTTGCGCTGATCGTCCCCAGCGGCGACTACGAAGCGGAAAGCCGCCTTCTTCAGGATCTGGATGCCATGCCTCAGGTGAAAAGCACCATGGGTCTTTCCGGCATTGAAGCCATGGACGGCTACAAGCTCACCGATTCCCTGACGCCCCGGCAGCTGTCCGAGGTGCTGGGCATGGACTATGAGGTGATCCAGCTTCTCTACAGCGCCTATGCCGCCGACCACAGCGAAATCGGCGCCATCCTCAGCGGCGTTGAGGACTATGAGATCCCTCTGTTTGATATGTTCCTGTACCTGAAGGATCAGATGGAGGCCAACAGCATCACCCTGCCCAGTGATGGGGATTTGGATGTGGACGCTCTACTGGAGCAGCTGGACACCGCAAAAAATCAGATGCGCAGCGACAAATACAGCCGCATGGTGGTGTATCTGAACCTGCCCGAGGAAAGCCAGGAAACCTTTGACTTCCTGAGTACCATTCGGCAGGTGGCCGGAAAATACTATGACGGCGACTACTATGTGGTGGGCAACTCCACCAGCGCCCGGGATCTGTCCTCCTCCTTTGTGAAGGACAACCTGATGATCTCCATTCTCTCCTCCTTCTTTGTCATCATCATTCTGCTGTTTACCTTCCAGTCGGCGGGACTGCCTTTGCTGCTGATTGCGGTGATCCAGGGCAGTATCTGGATCAACTTCTCCATCCCCACCCTGTTCAGCATCCCCATGTATTTCCTGGGCTACCTGATCGTCCAGGCCATTCAGATGGGCGCAAACATCGACTACGCCATTGTGATTTCCAGCCATTACCAGGAGCTGAAAAAACAGATGCCTCACAAGCAGGCCATTGTGAAGGCCTTGAACGCCGCCTTCCCCACGGTGTTCACCTCCGGCACCATTCTGGCCTCCGCGGGAATGCTCATCGGCAACATGTCCGCTCAGCCGGTGGTGTCCATTATGGGCACCTGCATCGGCAGAGGCACCATTATTTCCATGATCCTGGTGCTGCTGGTGCTGCCTGCCTTCCTGGTGCTGGGCGACTCCATCATTGAACGCACCAGCTTCCGGATCAAGGGCATTGAAGCGCATACCCACACTGCCTCCGGCACCGTCCATATCAACGGACGGGTTCGGGGCTATGTCTCCGGCATGATAGACGGCGATTTCAACGGCGTCCTTCACGGAGAAATGAACGCCAACATCGCCACCGGCGGTCAGCTGAAAGAAGAGGAAGGAGGCGGCGAACATGCGTAAACGCGCTCTTTGTGTCATGATCTGTATGGTTCTGCTCCTGGGCACAGCCCTTCCGGCCTTTGCCGCGGAAACCGATACCCAGGAAGCGGCGCCAGGGGAGACCCTGCACATTTCTTCTGTGCACCGGTTCTTAAACTTTGTGGAAAAATGCCGTCTGGACAGCTACAGTCAGAATCTTACCGTCTATCTGGAAGCCGATCTGGATCTGACCGACGCCGATTTTTCCGGGATCCCCATTTTCTGCGGTACCTTCCAGGGCCAGGGCCATACCATATCCGGCCTGACCCTCACCTCCGACGGCTCCTGTCAGGGCCTGTTCCGCTATCTCACCGATACCGCAAGGGTCTGTGATCTGAATGTTCTGGGCACCGTCACCCCCGGCGGCAGCCAGGAAAGCATTGGAGGTCTTGCCGGAAGCAACAGCGGAAGAATTCAGAACTGCACCTTTACCGGAAACGTATCCGGCGGGGACGCCGTTGGCGGTCTGGTGGGAGAAAATACCCTCAGCGGCATTCTGGACGGCTGTACTGTCTATGGCAGTCTCCATGGCTCCCACTTTGTGGGCGGCCTGGCGGGCAAAAGCAGCGGCGTCATCCGGGGCTGCATCAACCACGCTCAGATCAACACCACCTCCCAGGAAAATACGGTTTCCCTGTCCGATGTGACCCTGGAGAGCATGCTGGGCGCGGAATCCGCCTCTACGGTTACGGATATCGGCGGCATTGCGGGCAACTCCACCGGTGTGATCCGCAGCTGCATCAACCGGGGAGAGGTGGGCTATCAGCATATGGGCTATAACATCGGCGGCATTGCGGGCACCCAGTCCGGCTACATCGTGGACTGCTCCAACCGGGGCAATGTCCGGGGCCGGAAGGAGGTTGGCGGCATTGTGGGCCAGATGGAGCCGGCCGCCCTCATTGAATATGACGAGGACGCCCTGCAAATCCTGAAGCGGCAGCTGAACGCCATGAACGGCACCATCAGCAAAACCGCCTCCAACATCCAATCCGCGGGAAACGCCATAACCGGACAGATCGGCGCCATCGAGGACTATGCCATTTTGGCAGGGGACTCCATCGACATGCTTCTTCCGGATCTCGACGATCCCCAGCTCCCGGACATGGACACCATTTACGCGGCCCAGAATAACCTCAGCGCCAGCCTGTCCGGAATGCACCAGTCTCTGAACAGCATGAGCGCCGCCACCGCCTCCACCATGGGCGCGCTGAGCAACAACCTGTCCACCCTGCAAAGCCAGGTCAGCGCCATGGCCGCCACCCTCAACAACATTTCCGAGACCATGGGCGGCAGCATTTCCGATATGTCCGACCAGGATACTGAGGACGACCTTACCGGTAAGGTCGCCGACTGCAAAAACTACGCCCAGGTTCTGGGAGATCGGAACATCGGCGGCATCACAGGCGCCATGGCTCTGGAAAACGACCTGGATCAGGAGGACAACTGGGACATCTTCGGCGACCGCTCCCTGAATTTTGAAAGCCAGCTTCGGGCCGTGGTCTTCGACTGTGACAACCGGGGCACCGTTACCGCCGGAAAGTGGGACGCCGGCGGAATCGTGGGCTGGCAGTCCCTGGGGCTTGTCAGGGAGTGCACCAATACGGGCCTGGTAGACGGGGCCGATGCCACCTATGTGGGCGGCATCTCCGGTCAAAGTACAGGCTTCATCCGTTCCTCCTACGCCAACTGTGTGGTCTCCGGCAAAAGAAACCTGGGCGGCATTGGCGGAAGCGCCTCCATCGCCACCGATTGTCGCAGCCTGGTACAGCTGGAGGACGGATGCGAAAAATGGGGCGGCATCCTGGGCGGTGTGGAAGAAAATCCTCACGAGGATGTGGAGGTTCCCATTTCCGGAAACTACTACCTGGCCGTGGGCCAGGATCCGGGGGGTATCGACGGCATCAGCTATGAGGGCCTTGCCCAGCCCCTCAGCGAAGCGGCCTTCTTCCGGCTGTCCGACCTGCCTGAGGTATTTGGCCGGGCTTTGGTGACCTTCCGGTTTGACGACGGCACGGAGAAGCAGCTACGGGTATCCACCGGCTCTGCCCTGGATCAGAGCCAGATTCCCCAGCTTCCGGAGCGGGATGGCACCATCCCAAGGTGGGATGGTCTGGACAAGGCCGATTTGAGCCGGATTTTCTTCGATCTGACCTTTGACGCGGTTTATGACAACCTGGATACCACCATTCAGAGCCAGACCCTGTCCGACACCGGAAAGCCAATGCTGCTGGTGCAGGGCATGTTCTCCGCTGACGCGGAGGTCGCCGTAAGCCCCTCTCAGGAGGCCCCGGCACTGGAAAGCCGGGATACCCTGCTTGGCAGCTGGGACATGGTGCTGCCCCAGGATTCCGTCACCGCCGGACGACTGTGCCTGCCGGAGGGCTGCGACACCGGACACCTGACGGTGCTGGTATCCGATGACCAGGGCTGGCGCACCGTTTCCCATTCGGTCAGCGGAAGCTACGTTGTCTTCCCTCTGACCGGTAGTGAAAAAACCGTTGCCGTGGTGGAAACCCAGCCCATCCATTGGCAGCTGACCACTGCCATCGCCGGCGGTGTGGCCATGCTGGCTCTGGTGCTGTTCCTGATCCTTCGGAAACGGCCTAAAAAGCCCTCTCAGCCTCAAGAATCCTAAAAAGTTTGGGCGTCCATTCGGACGCCCATTTAGGCCGTCGAAAATCCCCTTCGGGGCTTTCCGACGGAAGGGTTGCAGTCTGTTGCGCGCACTCCTTGTGCGCCTATGGCGCACAACTCGCGCACTTACAGCCTGAGATGTATGTTTTGCCACGCACATGTCGCGGCAAAACATGATCTGACTCTATTCGCCGCTGCGGCGGCGAACTCTGCGAGGCTTTTATCGACAGTCTGTGGGCGTCCTTTCGGACGCCCATTCTCTTTTAGCAGCCGCAGCCGCAGCGGTTGTTGTCGCAGTCGTT
>CAYMWT010000165.1:0-5731 GCA_964394055.1 uncultured Oscillospiraceae bacterium | reverse complement strand
CAAACTTTCGTCTGAGCCAAAATCTTCTGCTGTCAGCTCTTGCCGATTTAATCAGTGCTTCCTTTCTGAAAAATTAAGCACATAGTCTGTAAGCTTAAGCACATAGTTTCAGACATTTTACCATGTTCCACGAAAAAAAGCAAGGTCTTTTCACCCTCTGCCAGGGTTTTCCGGGATTCAAAGGGCACCTTCCCTTATGTTTTCGAAAAATTTAAAAAATAGGGGGAAGACAATCGGGGAAAAATATGCTATACTATGTAAATCTATATCCTGTTTGATTATCCAGTTTGATTTTCCCAAGGAGGTATTTCCTTTGAAATATTGGTTCGGTTATCTCACCGCCGGCATTTTCGGCGCCATTACCTTTGTGCTGCTCAAGTTCGGTGAGCGGTTCTCAACCCTGGTGGACATGGTCTACCCCTATGTGATCCGCACCTGGGAGGGAATTCTCGCCCAGTGGGCCTCCGCCGTGTCCTTCCCCATCTGGCAGCTGCTGGCCGTGGCTCTGGGCGCGGTGATCCTGTGCAGCTTCGTGCTGATGGTGATTTTCAAATGGAATCCCATTCAGTGGCTGGGCTGGGTAGCCGCGGTATTCGCGGGGATCTATATGCTCCATACCCTTTTGTGGGGGCTTAACTACTACGCCGGCCCTCTGGCCGACGACATGCGCCTGGAAACCGCCAGCTACACCCTGGAGGAGCTGACCGAGGCCGCCGAATACTACCGGGATCAGGCCAACAAGCTGGCCGACAAGGTCAACCGGGACAGCGGCGGCAATGTGGACTTTGGGGACTTTGCCTCCCTGGCAAACAGCGCCGGAGAGGGCTTCGAGACCCTGACCTACAAGCATCACTATCCCGTCTTCGCCGGCTCCCGGCTGCCGGTAAAGGAGCTGGGCTGGTCGGATATGTACACCTCCATGGGCATCACCGGAGTCACCTTTGGCCTGACCGGCGAGGCCTGCGTCAATCCCCAGATCCCCGACGTGACCCTGCCCTTTACCATGTGCCATGAGATGGCCCACCGGATGTGCATTGCCACGGAACGGGATGCCAACTTTGCCGCCTTCCTGGCTTGCAGCGTCCACTCTGATCCCGCCTTCCAGTACAGCGGCTACTTCATGGCCTACCGCTACTGCTACACCGCCCTGGCCAGCGTCCGCACCCCCAGCGCCACCGCCGCCCTGCAGGAGCTGATCGACGGGGTGAGCAACCAGCTTCAGCGGGATCTGACCGCCTACGACACCTTCTTCTCCGCCAAGCAGAGCAAGCCCGCCACAGAGTTTGCCGATACCGTCAACGACACCTATCTGAAAACCAGCGGCGTTGCCTCCGGGGTGGAATCCTACGGGGAGGTCTGCGACCTGCTGGTGAGCTGGCACATCCAGACCGTAGTGCTGCCCTCCATCAGCAATTTCGAGTCTCCCTTCGATCCCTATGACGAGACCCAGATCGATCTCAGCGGCATTGTAAACGCGAGGTAAGGATATGAAAGACACCTTAACCGAAGGGCTTCAGGCCCTGGGTCTGTCTCTCAGTGAAGAACAGGTCGATACGCTCTGTGCCTTTGGCAGGGCCGTGGTTCAGCAGAACCAGGTCATGAACCTCACCGCCATCACCGAGGATACCGCCGTCGCCAAGCTCCACCTGCTGGATAGCCTGACCGTGCTGTGCTGCGCCGACCTGAGGGGCAAGTCCCTGATCGACGTGGGCTGCGGGGCCGGCTTCCCCGGAGTGCCTCTGGCCATCGCCTGTCCGGAGGCGAAAATCACATTGCTGGATTCCCTGGGCAAGCGGATGAAGTGGCTGGAGCAGGTGCTGCCCACCCTGGGCATATCCGCCACATGCGTCACCGCCCGGGCTGAGGAGGCGGTAACCGGCTGCCGGGAGACCTATGACTATGCCACCTCCCGGGCGGTTGCCCGGCTGAACATCCTGTTGGAGCTGACGGCACCCTATGTAAAGGTGGGCGGCGCTGTGCTGGCTCTGAAGGGCACGGCGGCACGAGAGGAGCTGGCGGAGTGCAAAAACGCCATCCAACAGCTGGGGCTGAAGCTGGAAGAAGTGAAGGAATTCCCCATCGACGGAACCAACCACGCCATCATCCTTCTGCGCAAGGTCTCGCCAACCCCGAAGCAGTATCCCAGACGCTTCGCGAAAATCAAGCAGGCCCCTCTTTAAAAAAGAACAAGCTCTGTCTTCCGGTACCTGATTCAGGTGCCGGAAATCTTTTCTTTCCCTTTTTTCATTTTGGGAGAAAGATTCCTCTCCAAAATCCCTCTATCAGGGTGAGCATACCAAATTGGAGGTGACTACCCTTGGAAGACAAGAATATCATCAACCTGTACTTCCTCCGCAAGGAGGAGGCCATCACCGAGACTGACCGGCGCTACGGGCGGCGGCTCCATCAGATTGCGGACAACATTCTGAAAAATGATCAGGACGCTGAGGAAAGCGTCAGCGACACCTACCTGAAAACCTGGCAGACCATCCCGCCTCAGAAGCCGGTGCACTTCTTCGCGTATCTGGCCCGGATCTGCCGGAACTTCTCCCTGGATCGTCTGGACTGGCGCAACGCCGCCAAGCGCAGCGCCCAGGTGGTGTCCTTGACCCAGGAGATGGAGCTGTGCATTCCGGACAGCAGCCTGGAGGCTCAGGTCAGCCGCCGGGAGCTGGGGCAGCTTCTGAACCGCTTTCTCGGCACCCTGACCCCGGAGAACCGGATGATCTTCCTGCGGCGGTACTGGTACATCGACACCGTAGGCGACATCGCCGCCCGGTACGGCATTACGGAAAACGCCGTATCCACCCGGCTCCACAGGACCCGGGAAAAGCTGGCCGCATATCTGAAAAAGGAGGGAATCGCTGTATGAAGGGAACCGATATTTTATTGGGGCTGAATCTGATCGACAGCAAGTACATTGACGAGGCGGAATTTGGGGAATTACATCCGGAGAAAAACGAGCTGCCCAGGAAGGTGCTGCCTCTGCGCAAGACCCTGCTGGTGGCTGCCATTGTGGCCCTGACCCTGGTGCTGGCCGGGTGCACCGTAGCCTATGTGCTCCATTTGCAGGATCTGCACATGGGCTCCCGGGAAGCCTTTGTGGATAAATGGGATGAGAATATGGAATACCAGGGCCGGGAGACGGTGACGGAGCAGGTGTTCACCTTAAGCGGACTGAAGGGAACCCCGGCCTACCAGGGGGCTTTGGCCTGGTTTGATTTCGTCAAAGACTATGACCCGGGCTACGCCATTGCGAATGCGCTGGGCACGGATCGTCCGGCATTCCCGGAAAAATACGACGCCTACGGGGTTTACACCCAGGAAATGGCAGACAAGCTGGACGAAATCGCGGAAAAATACGGTCTGGCGCTTCTTGGGCCGACGGTAGAAGGTGTATCCGGCAAGTCCCTGTTCCGCTATTTTGGCGTGGAGAATCTGCTCAGTGCTGGCAGCGCTGCCACCATGGATACCCTGAGTGCCTGGGCCTATGAAACCGGCGGCCTGTACTCGGATTTCTTCCTCCGTCTGCCGGAGGACACCGGCTGGCCCTATGATACCCTGTGCTCCTATCATTTGAATCCCAAAAACGCCCTGTGTCCCGATACCTTCACCCAGGCTGAGGACAGCACCGAGTGGAACTACACCACCGTAAATGGGGACAAGGTTCTGATCCTCCGGGACGGGGAGGTGAACATTTCCTGGATCCTCTGCGACCGGGAGGACGCCATGGTCTCTGTACGGGTGCAGAGCGAGCACAGCGTGGGCACAGACCAGGGCGGCACCCAGCAGTTTACCAACACCCCCATGACGGATCGTCAGCTGGAACAGGTTGCCGATGCTCTGAACCTCCGCCTGGCTTTGAAGCCCGGGGATCCGACCTTATTGGAAGGTTCCGCTGGGGATTCCGGTCAGAATGTCCAGATTCAGAACGGCGTGGCCGTGGAGCTGAAAAAGGTGGAGACGGACGGTCTCACCCTTTATGTCACTCTGGGCATCACCGCCCCGGAGGGTACGGCTCTCCCCCAAACCGACGGAACGGAGCTGGGAATTCTGGGCTTTGACACCTGGACAATGACCTATACAGGCGACCGGGAGACCTCCGGCGGCGGCACCCAGGCCGGCGTTCAGGAGGACGGAGATGGAAAGGACAATACCGTAGACTATGTGATCATGTCCAACGCCCAATTTACGGATGGGAAGGATGCCTTCCTCCCCGGAGAAACCTGGACGCTGTATTTGGAGGACATCCACAGGGAGAAATGGAACGCCCAAACCGCCCAGTTTGATACCCTGTGGAGCAGTAAGGGTGCCTGGGCCTTTGACATCACCATCGGGGAGGGCAATGATTTCCGGGAGCTGGAATTTGTGGAGGCCCCCTTTACCACCTCCGGCGTGGTTGGCATGCGTCCGGATGGAAAGGACAAATTTGAGGATGTGACATTGAACAGCTTAATGCTCCGGGCCTTTTCCAGCAGGGTTTCCGCTGTAGGCCCCTATGAGATCACCGCTGTGGATTTCTTCATCGGGCCGGACAAGCTCCCCAGGCTGGTGATGCGCAATGGCGAGGAAATCCCATTGTATCTGCACACCGGGGAGGGCAAGCTGAACCGGGCTGACGGAAGCGCCTTCAACGCGGCTGTTTCCCTGGATGAAATTGACTATCTGCTTCTGGTGGACGGCACAAAGCTGGTGCCGATAGAGTAAGATGGTAAAAACACACCCCGGCCTTGACATTCGGGCCGGGGTGTGGTAAAGTATCAGTAACCCACAGGGGATGTGTGAGATCCCCCATGGGGCAAGGCTGTCCCCGTGTCTAGACAGGAAGACGGTCAACAAGGATAGTGATTTGGCCGCTTCTCGCTAGGGTTTGGGGGCGGCTATTTCACGTCCCGGATCACGATACCCAGGGTGATCGCCGCAATGACAAGCATAAGTAACTGAATGACAGCTTCTACACTCATACGCGTCTCCTCCTTTCGGAGTTGACCGCACACCTTGCATGGTTATGATACCACGCTTCGACCAAATGCGCAAGGCTGAAAAATCCCCGGCCTTGACATTCGGGCCGGGGTGTGGTAAAGTATAGATAACCCACAGGGGATCTGGAACATCCCCCATGGGGCAAGGCTGTCCCCGTTCAGAGCGGGAAGACGGTCAACTAAGGGTTGGGTGGAATTGCCGCTTCTCGCTAAGGGTGAGGGGCGGTTATTTCTTTAACTGGTTGCCCAGAGAAATAGCCGCAAGCACGAGCATAAGTAGTGCGATCACTTCTGTAATACTCATGGGCGTCTCCTCCTTTCGGAGTTGACCGCACACCTTGCAGGGTTATGGTATCACAATTCGGCAAAATACGCAAGTGGGACGTCTGTTGGGGCGGCCCGCATATTGTTATGTACTGTTTCAGGAACGCGCGGCGAAACGGCGGGTGCTTAGGTACCGCCCTGCTCGAACGGAGCTGGTGCAAAACCTTCGGGTTATTCTCCGGTGCAATCCACATCCCTACGGGATGCGTCTTGCACCGGAGGGACTCTCCCACGGACTGTCCTTTCCCGTTCAGCCGGTATGCCAGAAGGGACTCGGTGCCAGAATTTCCTTTGCTTCTTGCGCAAAAAGTCGGATACCCATTTGGGTATCCGACTTTTTGGTACGCCAGAAGGGACTCGAACCCCCAACCCTCGGAACCGGAATCCGATGCTCTATCCATTGAGCCACTGGCGCATTTGCTTTA
>CAYMWT010000164.1:0-5758 GCA_964394055.1 uncultured Oscillospiraceae bacterium | reverse complement strand
TGCCGGACCTGTCCATGGACACCACCGACCGCAACCGCACCTCTCCCTTTGCCTTCACCGGCAACAAGTTTGAGTTCCGTATGGTTGGCTCCTCCAATTCCATTGCCTGCGCCAACATCATGCTCAATGCTGCCGTGGCAGAATCCCTGAAAATCTACGCTGACCGTCTGGAAGGTGCGGAAGATTTTGAAACCGCCCTCCATGAAATGATTCAGAAAACCATCAAGGATCACAAGAAAATCATTTTCAACGGCAACGGCTATGACGAGTCCTGGCTGAAGGAAGCCGCCCGACGGGGTCTATCCAACTATCCTACCACTCCCGACTGCATTCCCCACTGCCTGGATGACAAGAATGTGCAGATGCTCACGTCCCACAAAATCTTCTCCCTGGCAGAGCTGAAATCCCGCTGCGATATTCAGTTGGAGAACTACTGTAAGACCGTTCTCATTGAGGCAAACACCATGATCGACATGGCCCGGAAGCAGATTCTTCCCGCCGTACAGGCCTATGCCGGTGAGCTGGCTGGAACCGTTGCGGCAAAGCGCAGTGTGATTTCCGGTATTGCCTGCGGCTATGAAACCAGCCTGATTGCAAAGCTGTCCGAGCTGGCTGACCAGATTGCAGAACGGACAGACGCGCTGGAAGCCTCCGTGCTGGAGGTGAAGGATTCCGGCGATGTATTCCAGGAATCCGCAGCCATCCGGGATACCGTCCTGGAAAAGATGGCGACGCTCCGGGCAGCGGCAGACGAAGCAGAGACTGTCACCGCGGAAAAGTATTGGCCGTTCCCCACCTATGGTGAGCTGTTGTTTGGCGTTCGTTGATTGAGCTGATCCTTGCCAGCTGGGGAGGAACTGACCATCCTCCCCATCGGCAGGAAAGGATTTCCGTTGAGGAAAAGGAGGAAAGGATTATGACGTTGAGTTCTGTAAACACCATTTGGGTACTGCTGGGTGCAGCACTGGTTTTCTTTATGCAGGCAGGCTTCTCTCTGTGCGAGGCAGGCTTTACCCGGGCAAAAAACACTGGAAACATTCTGATGAAAAACCTGATGGACTTCTGTATCGGCACTCCCTGCTTCTGGCTGTTTGGCTTTGGCATTATGTTCGGTGCGGGCAATTCCATCATCGGTTGGCTGGATCCCGGAATCATGAAGAATTACAGCCACGTCCTTCCCGGCGGCGTTCCCCTGTGGGCATATGTGATTTTCCAGACCGTGTTCTGCGCCACCTCCGCAACTATCGTATCCGGTTCCATGGCAGAGCGGACGAAGTTCAGCGCCTACTGCATTTATTCCGCGGCGATCTCTCTGTTCATCTATCCCATCTCCGGTCATTGGATCTGGGGCGGCGGCTGGCTGGCACAGCTGGGCTTCCATGACTTTGCCGGCTCCACTGCGGTGCATATGGTGGGCGGTATCTGCGCCTGTATCGGTGCGTGGATACTGGGCCCCCGTATTGGGAAATATGACAAGGACGGCAAGCCAAGAGCCATTCTGGGGCACAACATCACCTTCGCCGCTCTGGGCGTGTTCATTTTGTGGTTCTGCTGGTTCGGCTTCAATGGCTGCTCCACCGTGGCAATGGACTCTGACGAGGCCATCACCAGCGCCGGTCTGATCTTCTTCAATACCAACCTGGCGGCTGCGGTTGCCTGTTGTGTGACTTTGATCTTCACCTGGATCCGCTATGGCAAGCCCGATGTCTCCATGACCTATAACGCTGCCTTGGCAGGCCTCGTTGGCATCACTGCCGGTTGTGATGCGGTTTCTCCTTTGGGCGCGGCGATCATGGGTGCTGTCTTCGGAATCGTCGTTGTTCTGTCGGTTGAATTCTTTGACAAGGTTGCAAAAATCGACGATCCCGTTGGTGCTGTATCCGTACATGGCGTTTGCGGCAGCCTGGGTACAATCCTGACCGGCTTCTTTGCCACCGGTATCTCCACGGAAAAGGGCGTGTTCTATGGCGGCGGCTTCCATTTCCTGGGGATTCAGGCCCTTGGCGTACTGAGCGTTGCCGCTTATGTTGTGGTAGTCATCACCATAGTCTTTACGATTATCCGAAAGACCATTGGCCTGCGTGTTGCCCCTGAGGAAGAGATTACTGGCCTGGACGTAAGCGAGCATGGCCTGCTGACCGCCTATGCGGGATTTGCCATGCTGCCTGACACCGTCTATGAGGATGCTCCCGTTGTGGTAGCAGGTGACGTTCCCGCTGCGGAAGCAATTCCCGTAAAGAAGATGCCTGCCTTCGAGGAGGACACGGGTCCCAAGTTTACAAAGATCGAGATTATCTGCAAGGAGTCTCGTCTGGAAACGTTGAAGGATGCCATGATCTCCATTGGCATTACCGGCATGACCGTGTCCCATGTCCTGGGTTGTGGGCTTCAGAAAGGTAAGCCCGAATACTACCGTGGTATTCCCGTGGAGGCAAGCCTGCTTCCCAAGGTTCAGGTGGATATCGTTGTGAGCAAGGTGCCTGTCCGCACGGTGATCGAAACCGCCAAGAAGGTGCTGTATACCGGACATATCGGCGATGGTAAGATCTTTGTTTACGATGTGGAGAACATCGTAAAGGTTCGCACCGGCGAAGAAGGCTATGATGCGCTGCAGGATGTTGAGTAAAAGAAAAAATTCCGGGAGAACCGCTTGCGGCTCTCCCGCAGCGCGGTTTTGGATGAATTCTCTTCTGAAAGGGAAATGAGTAAAGTGCAGCCGGAATCATCACCGAATGAGGGAATGCTTTTGGCTGCCGGACAGGGCGCTTTTGCGTCAGAGAACAATAACAGGAGATTTTCAAAAATGGAAAAGACAGAACAGCTTTATGAAGGTAAGGCAAAAAAGGTATTTGCAACGGAGGACCCGGAGCTGCTGATCGTGCAGTATAAGGACGATGCTACCGCATTTAATGGATTAAAGAAGGGCACCATTGCCGGAAAGGGAGTCATCAACAACCAGATGAGCAACCGGCTGATGGCCATGCTGGAAAAGAACGGGATTCCTACCCATTATGTGCAGGAGCTAAGTGACCGGGAAACCCTGGTGAAGAAGGTGACCATTGTACCCCTGGAGGTCATTGTCCGCAACATTGCCGCCGGCTCCTTCTCCAAGCACTATGGTGTGGAGGAGGGCGTGGTGTTCGACCAGCCTTCCATTGAATTTTCCTACAAGAACGATGCACTGGGCGATCCCTTGCTGAACACCAGCCATGCCCTGGCACTGAAGATTGCCTCCAAGAAGGAGATCCAGACCATCAAAGACTATGCGCTTCGCATCAACGAGCTGCTGAAGGCATTCTGGAAATCCTGCGGCGTAACATTGGTGGATTCTAAGCTGGAGTTTGGCCGGCTGTCCGATGGGACCATTGTCCTGGCTGACGAGATCAGCCCCGATACCAGCCGCCTGTGGGACAGTGAAACCAGTGAAAAGCTGGATAAGGATCGGTTCCGCCGGGATCTTGGTGGCGTAGAGGAGGCCTATGCAGAGATCATGCGCCGCCTGGAAGCACATCTGTAAGCAAATGCGGTATCCGGCAGCTTTCGGCATCGGGGTAACTTGTGAACTTCGCCGCTATAGCGTGAAGGAGAGGATACATAGGAATCCGAGAGGGCATTTCCCTTCTCATAGTGCTCATTCTTCCGCCCGTTTTCCCGGAAGCGGTTGTATCATTTCTGCACATCCGCCGTGGTGACGGAGCCGATTTTCTTGTTCCTCAGATAGGGCTTGATACAGTTTTCCGCCATGCCCCGATAGCCGCTCATGGTGCTCTCCCGGATGGTGCCAGCCATGTATTCATCCAGCCATTCCTTCGTTTTTGGAAAGCTCCGGGCCAGGCCGCATGTGCTGTGAGCGAGAGATTTTGTTCCAAATCAACACATGAAAATCTGAGGAATACTGTATGTATTTCCAGCTTTTCAGATGGATGGGTACATGGAGATCGATATTTGCTTTCCCATGAAATGAAATAAGGCGCAGAATTGGAACTACCCAATTCTGCGCCGTTCTTTTTATATCCGCACTCCGTAACAGCTGTCTGTCTCGTGCCGGATGATCTGAGCTGCCTCCCGGCCATTTTTCTCGTTTTTCCCAAACGTCAGCAAAATACTCAGGTTCTCGCCAGGCCGTCCACGTTCAACACCACACCGGTGATATAGGAGGCCTCCTCAGAGGCGAGGAAGACGAAGGCATTGGCGATATCCTCCGGCTGCCCCAGGCGTCGCAGGGGGATCTGGGCAATGAGCGGATCGATCATACTCTTGGGCACAGCCTTCATCATGTCGGTCTCGGTGATGCCGGGAGCCACAGCATTGACCCGAATGCCCTTGGGGCCAAGCTCCCGGGCCAGGGACAAGGTCAGGCCGTTGACGGCAAACTTGGAGGTGGGATAGGCCAGGCCGGAGGGCTGGCCGTAGCGGCTGACCATGGAGGAGGTATTCAGGATAACGCCGGAGCCCTGCTCCACCATGGTGTCCACAATGGCACGGGTGGCGTTGAAAACGCCCTTGACGTTCAGATTCATGACCTTGTCAAACTGCTCTTCGGTGTAATTCTGGAAGGGTGTGCTGTCGGAGACACCGGCATTGTTCACCAGGATGTCCACCCGACCAAACCGCTCCAGCACCTGGGCGAAGGCCGCCCGCACGTCTTCCAGATTCCCCAGGTCAGGGCTGATGCCCATGACACCGGAGTCGGGGAAGGACTGCCGGAGACCCTCTTCCGCTTTGGCAGCGTTGGCCGCATTGGAGGCGGTAACCGCCACCGAGGCGCCCTCCCGCAGGAAGGCCTCAGCCACAGCCCGGCCAATGCCCCGGCTGCCGCCGGTGATGATGGCGACTTTTCCCTGTAATCTCATAAGATAACCCCCTTTTAAAATATGCGGCGGACAGGCGTCCCGCCAAAATCGTTCTATATGGTAAGTATACCACAGATTCCATGGCAACGCAATCATTTTTTGGGCAAAAGGCACAAATTCTTAGGGCTTTGGCAGAGGCCCCATGGGAGAAAATCTCTCTATTGATTTTCTCCCATATTCTTGATAAACTGAACACAGAAAAACATCGAAAGGATTGGATAAACAATGCAATATCGCAGACTTGGAAAAACCGGGCTGATGGTCAGTGAAGTTGGCTTCGGGGCGGAATGGATGGAGCGGCACAGCGCCGAGGAATGCAAGGCCGTCCTGGATTGGGCGGAGGCGCTGGGCATCAACATTCTGGACTGCTGGATGTCCGAGCCCAATGTGCGCGCCAACCTGGGCCTGGCCCTGAAGGGCCGCCGGGATCACTGGTACATTCAGGGCCACATCGGCTCCACCTGGCAGAACGGGCAGTACGTCCGCACCCGGGACGTGGAGCAGTGCCGCATCGCCTTTGAGGATCTGCTCACCAGACTGCAAACCGACTACATCGACCTTGGCATGATCCACTTTATCGATCAGGAAAGCGACTGGGACAAGGCCATGAACAGTCCCTACATTGCCTATGTCCGGGAGCTGAAGGCCCAGGGTAAGATCCGCCACATCGGCATGAGCACCCACAACCCGGCCATGGCAAAGAAGGCCGTGGAAAGCGGCATTGTGGAGATGATCCTGTTCAGCATCAACCCCGCCTTTGACCTGCTGCCTCCCACCGACAACATCGAGAACTATTTTGCCGAGGAATACGGCGCGGAGCTTGGTGGCATCGACCCTGCCCGTGTGGAGCTTTACAAGCTGTGCGAGCAGAAGGATGTGGGCATCACCGTGATGAAGCCCTTTGC
>CAYMWT010000163.1:0-5782 GCA_964394055.1 uncultured Oscillospiraceae bacterium | reverse complement strand
GATCACCACTGTGAGCGTCCGCACCCAGAACAAAGCGGCATGGGCCGCCCAGACTCTGCTGGCTAAGTTTGAGTCTCTCACTGTGGATGGCGATTACTACACCGGCTCTCTGGTGGCTGCCAGAAACTTCCAGGAAAAGATGGGGATCTATGAACCCGATGCGTACGATGAACCCGGCTATGGTGCCGTCGACGCGATTACCTGGCAGTATCTGTTCGGCTACAACGCTTATCCTGCCGGTACTGGTGGTGGAGATGTAGGTGGTGATTACATCACCGCTGGCGTTGGTGGATGGCTGAAACTGTATAAACAGCCAACCAGCACTAAATCTGGTCGCACAGTTCCTATTCCGTCTGTTGCAAGCACTACTGGCTCCGATGGATATACGTACCGCTTTACCAACAAAAATTATTGGTATGCATATGAAAATCCCTATGGTAGCGAACGCATTAATCACTGGGCGATTGCCTGCATTAAAGCCAAGACCGGGAAAAATCCCGTTATTAATGTAGGTCCCAACGGTGAGTACACGGATGAAAATGGGAACTATTGGATGGCAGTTGGCCCCAAAGTTCCGTATCCGGCTCAGTCGAGCAGTGCACAAATTATTGCCGAAAACATGTATGGATTCGGCAAGTTGGATGTTGTTGTAAAAAACAGTAGCGGCACTCGGTACTATATTCCTGGAATTATTGGTGACATCAAAGCACATACCTGGAGCAATGGTGTTATTCAGACTTTCAAGGCATATCCTAATGGCGCATTCACCAGCGCCGGTGGTAATTTCAATGGTACCGTATGCGCAGAGTTTATCGGTAATCTTGGAAATAAGCTTACTGGCCTTGGAAACTACTCTGTAGAGGAAATTATTTTCTATGCAGATTAATAATCAATCCAGCAGCATCGAAATTTGCACCACCGTTTAAGGTACAAAAAAGTGGGGCTGTAAAAAAGTCCCATAGAAAAATTAAAGCACAACAAATTCCCGGTCAAAGAGAACCTTGCTTTGACCGGGAATTTTCCAATAACTTGCACTTTTATTTGGGGGGAAAGGAGGTTTTTAATGGCTTCATCTAAAAGCTGGTTCCCCAGTTGCTCCTGCTCTTATAGATGCGCCGTGCTTTCCCTTATTTTGAGGGAAGGTGACACAAATAATGGCTGACATTTTGTGCCTCAATTTTGCTCATTTCACTCGCTGCAAAATACTTCTTTGGAATTAGTTCACCAACGATCCGGCTTAATTGAGAAAAATATGAAGATATTCTTCTGCAAAACCGGATGTAAAAGTAAATACCTTGCACCAGCTCATAAGAGAATTGGCTGCATTGATACAAACGATCACTTCCGAAGCATTATCCCCATTGATATCCGCAATTAGAAAAGCGGGCTGTGTTCCCATTATCCGCAACTGCGCTTCTCCTGTCATATCCATATAGACGGGATACTCCATCACATTCCCCTCGCTGTCAAATTGTAAGGCGGAAAGCGTCTGCATGAAGCTGGCATCTTGGGCCCAAGGTAAATAATCCGATCCCAGAGATGGCGAAACTTCCTCATATTGACGGTATACTTCCAATGGCTCTTGTCCCTGGACAAACAGCGCCGTAAGTATATACAGCCCCGGTACCTTGTTGGCAGGTCTTTCCGTCTGGTGAATGGCTGAGCGTTCCAGAAGATCCCACGTTTCGGATGCCGTTACATTACTGGCAGTAACTACCGCTACCTCTGAGGACACTCCTTGAAAGCTGACTGACTGCCGAATTAGTACAGGACCATCATATCCCAGCGCAGCCAATTTTTCTTTAAAATACTCCGTCCATTCTTGCTGATCCGGCTGACTATCTGGCTCGTAGGTATTGTATTGCGCTGCATCCGGGAAGAAGTTCCAGGTTCCGTTGGATGCAATTGGTCCCAGCTTGCTTCCTTCCGGTGCTTCTATCAGCGTTAGGTTTTCCACCGAAGGCGTTTCACTGAGCAGTTTCTCCGACACAATGGAGTAGGGACCAGCGTCACCGGTAAGCAGTTGATGCCCCTCTGCAATGTAGGATAAGGGCACAAAAATTCCATTCACGCCTACATAAGAAATGGCATCTCGTTCTATAGAAGCCTGAGTGGTTTCCTCCAATGCGAACTCAGTCGGTTCTGTGGAAAGCGGGGGCGTCTCGGTTGTTTCTTTCGGCATCAAAGGCTCAGTCTGTACAGTGGCCACCGCTTCGGGATCCTGGTTTTGGCGCAGTTTTGCTGTCTGGGTGGCCGTCTTCTCGCTCTGTTCGCTCCGTGTAATTGATGACTCTGTTGTCATTTGTGAACCGGGGTTGCTGGATCGGCAGCCTGACAGAGCAAGGGTGAGCATAACAGCAATTAGTATAATTACTCTGATAGAATACTTCATATTGAATTCTACTCCTTTAATATTAAATAAATTGTCTGCATGGTTACTTTCCATACATGAAAGCAACCATATCAGTATGGGTGCAATCAGAATCACGCCAAAATGAATTGTCTTCTTCCTTAACCGCCGGTTAGTTATCATGCCATTGCGGTTGTACCAAGGTAATGTTACATCATTGGAGTTACGAGAAGGTTGTAGCAATGTTGCTGTTCCTGTAATGCCATCTATGACTGCTAGCTACCTGTTTTTTGAAACGGAAAAATTGCACTGTACTTATTGAAATTATAAACACTATCGACGTTTAAACCCAAAGAAATTTCCCGATTTTTATTGCACTGCGTTTACAAGTTGACTAGTTTCCCCTCTTTATTAGGCAGTAACGATGAGATGGCACGTGACATTGAATCGTTAACAAAACAAACGAAAGAAGGAAAACTATTATGGCAACTTGTCCCAATTGGCCCGAGCTTGCGCAGGGCCAAACCAGCACCAACGTTAAGGCGCTCCAGTATCTCCTGGTTTATCATGGAGCCAACATTTCCACGGACGGCATTTTCGGCAGTGGTACGAAGGCCGCTGTGGTAAACTTTCAGTCCAGCAAGGGCCTTGCTGCAGACGGAATTGCAGGTAAGAACACCTTGACCAAGCTGATCACCACTGTGAGCGTCCGCACCCAGAACAAAGCGGCATGGGCCGCCCAGACTTTGCTGGCTAAGTTTGAGTCCCTTGCCGTGGATGGAGATTTCTACACTGGCTCTCTGGTAGCCACCAGAAACTTCCAGGAGAGGATGGAAATCTACGAGCCCGAAGCGTATGATGAACCAGGCTATGGTGCTGTCGATGCCATTACCTGGCAGTATCTGTTCGGCTATAACGCTTATCCTGCCGACACTGGTGGCGGCACTCCCGGCAATGACGAGAATATTCAGGGCAACAAGGATTATCGTGGTCAGAGCATTCTGACCGATAGCCAGATTGCACTGCTCAATGCGAACAAGCGGTTTTACCAGAGTGCCGCTGCAACCTATGGGATCCCTTGGCAGATGATTGCAGCCATTCATTACAGAGAGTATGATTTGCGCAAAGCCGGTCCGCCCAATGGAAATGGCCCTTATCAAATTTGGGGATCCAGCTATCCTGTGGGCAACTATACCGATGCGCAGTTCCAGGATGCAACGAACAAGGCAGCCAAGTTCATCAAGGAGAAGCTGGGTGGAAGGAGCTGCTCTACTAGAGACAATGTGAAGTACGGTTTCTTTGCCTATAACGGTATTGCCTCTGGGTATAAAACTCAGGCGATGAATCTCGGCTTTACCAGTGCTCAGGCAAATAACGGCGAAGGTTCTCCCTATGTCATGAATCGATACGATAAGATGAGAGATCCTACCGTTGCGCCTACCAGTTATAACAAAACATGGGGACAGATTAAGAGGGATGGTGGTCCCATTGAATACCCTGCCGACGGGAAGTACGGTGCTTATGTAGTGTATTGCTCTCTGCTGTAAACAGGTGATCAATTTTATCTGTTAACAAACTAGATAAGCCTATCACAATTGCACATCCCCACCCCCCTGCATATGCAGGGGGGTCTGATAAATTCGTCTCGTCTCAAGATAACTTGTCTAATATGCGCCGATTCGTCAAAGGGCAAATCAAGGCAAATGTGGCATTGAGATTACGGGAAATCAATCCATTTAACTTTCTCTTTTGCATCCTGCTTCTCTACGAATTGCCAATACTCTTCCTCAGAAACCTTTTCTCCGTTACAGAAGAAGGTTACTGTATCCCCATCCTCTGTGATATTGCAGATTTTTTTATATTCCCAACCACCGTCCGTAAAGATCAGCCTAGCGTATCCTGTATCGGCGATACCTCCTGAATAGCCAAATGTCCCATCCTCTTTCAAATCAATCATTTGGCGGTATGTAAAGTCATATCCAACCACGCTCTCATTTTGATACCGTAATACCACCGCACCGTAGTCAGAATATTCATTTTCCGTTATCCAAAGCACAACTTCTGGAACGTTATCCTGATCTAAATCAACGGCCGTATACTTCGTGATTTCTACAGTAATACCCGATTCCGCTCCAAAAGTCGAACAGTATTCAGCTATTGTCTGGCTTTTTCCATAACTGTGGCTGAAGAATGTACTTGTTCCTGCCAACACCTCTGCAAGCTTTGCTTGGGCTGCCTCCAAGTTATCAGCTTCTCTCGGTAACTGCATATCATTTTCCTGATTGTCCTGAGAACTTGATTGCCCTTCCTGTTGAGGCTGTACTTCTGCTGACTGTGTCGGCATTTCCATAGGCTGGGTTTCCTCTGTCTGCTCCTGAGTTTCAACTGTCAGCGCTTGGGCCTCATCTGTCTGCACTCCGGTGCTCGTAGAAATGTACGAACGAGATGAACAAGCGCACAATAAAACCGCAATAATGCTACAAACAAAAATTGTCTTGATTTTTTTCATAGTTTCTGATTCTCCTTATGATCATCTAAATTTGGTGTTTTTGCTTCAAAAAGAGGTAGCGTGGCAACTACCTAATTTTATAATGGTGACAGCTTCGAAAAAACGCCGTGCTTCCATGTTTGAACAGTCAAGCCTTTGCACGACTTCATTTTGCATACAGATAAGCAAAAGCAGTCGCAGCAAGTAATGCGGCTATTAGGATTAGCGCATTCGTACTGCATTCCCCCTTTTCTAGAATTCATAAAAATCTTCCAAATGAAATTTTCATTCTGCGTTTAATCCACGAAATCTTGACACGGAGGAGCTAGGGCATATCTGCTCTCTTCTGTATACCAGGGCCTAGCTTGTGTGGTGTATAGGCGAAACCAAAGGAATCCGCAAAAGCTTCCACTGCGGTGCGATCCATATGCGCTTCTCCATGTTGAGTGTCACTAAAATAAGGATTCAGAATGTTGATTGTCACGAAATAGTCTTCCTTATCAACAATCATTAGGGCTTTTTCTGAGCTGATAGCAAGCAAAGCCACTGTCCCATCTGCCAAAGTATAATTCCATTGATCATAATCTTCGATGTTGCCAATTGACAGGCTCACAGTGTCAAACGCAGTTTTCATAACACATCGGTATTGAAAGTTAATATCATAAGGCCACAGGTTATTCTCACAAGGCAGTACCACGTCGCCCTCAAAAGAAAATGTACCGTTCTGGTAATAATACCCTGAGTAGAGGTTGAACTGTGCTACGGTGTATTCTGCCACTATGGTATCTATTCCTAGGTTCATAAACATTTGATATACATTGTCCGGAAAATAGGTTTGCCCCAGAAGTTCCAAACCATATTTTTGGCATAGTATATCAATTTTGTCCTTCATTTCCTGTGTGTAGCAGCTATAGGCCATATATTCCATTGGCACCTGAAAACCG
>CAYMWT010000162.1:0-5849 GCA_964394055.1 uncultured Oscillospiraceae bacterium | reverse complement strand
CGGCTACAAGGCCTACGGCCCCGACGGCTGCCAGATGACCGACGACGCTGCCGCTATTGTATACGCGGAAATTCAGAAGACCGATATTCTCACCGGCGCCAAGCTCATGTCCTTCGAGGAAGGCATGGAGAAGGGCCTGATCCAGTATGTGGGCGACGACTGCAAGGAAGCCCTGTATGACGCCATCAAGTCCCGCTCCATCCGTCCCGGCCTGTGCAAGACCGCCGGACTGAAGCTGGTGTACTCTCCCCTGAACGGCTCCGGCCTGGTGCCTGTCCTCCGGGTTCTCCGGGACATCGGCATTGACGACATCACCGTGGTGCCCGAGCAGGAGCATCCCGACGGCAACTTCCCCACCTGCCCCTATCCCAACCCCGAAATTTTCGAGGCTCTGCGGCTGGGTCTGGAGCTGGCCAAGAAGACCGGCGCTGACCTGATGCTGGCCACCGACCCCGACGCTGACCGGGTTGGCATCGCCATCCGCTGCCCCGATGGCAGCTATGAGCTGGTTTCCGGCAACGAGGTAGGCGTGCTGCTGCTGGACTACATCTGCCAGGGCCGGATCGAAAAGGGCACCATGCCCGCAAATCCCGTGGCCGTCAAGTCTCTGGTGTCCACTCCCCTGGCCGACGCTGTGGCAAAGAACTACGGTGTGGAAATGCGCAACGTGCTCACCGGCTTTAAGTGGATCGGCGATCAGATCGCCCGGCTGGAGGCCGCCGGTGAAGTGGAGCGGTTCATCCTGGGCTTTGAGGAATCCTACGGGTATCTCGCCGGTTCCTATGTCCGGGACAAGGACGCCATCATCGGCTCCATGCTGATCTGCGAAATGGCCGCTTACTACCGCAGCATCGGCTCCTCCATCAAGGAGCGTCTGGAAGCCATCTATGCCAAGTATGGCCGGTACTTAAATAAGATCGACTCCTTCGAGTTCCCCGGCCTGTCCGGTATGGACAAGATGGCTGGCATCATGGCTTCCCTGCGGGAGAATCCCCCCGCTGCCATCGGCGAATACAAGGTTACCAAGGTCACCGATTACCTGAAGACCGAGGAAACCGGCCTGCCCAGCGCCAACGTGCTGGTCTACGGACTGGAAGGCGGCGCGACCGTCATCGTCCGTCCCTCCGGCACCGAACCGAAGATCAAGGCCTACTACACCACCCTGGGTAAGGATGTAACCGAGGCCCAGGCTCAGAAGGATGCCCTGGCCGCTGCCCTGAAGCCCATTTTCGCCTGAATCTGACAGAAAATCCCCTGCCAATGCTGGCAGGGGATTTTTTTATTCAGAGGTCACGAATCGAAAGGCAATATCCCCGCTTTGGGTGGTAACCTCGCATTTCCCGCCGGAAGCGGAATGGGGCACGGTTACGTCCCCACTGGATGTGTCGATCAGGAAGACCTTTTCGCTCAGCAGGGTGCCGCTTACGCTGCCGCTGCCGGTTTGGATATAGAGATCTGCCGCGTCGCTGGTTCGAAGCGCCACATCACCGCTGTCGCTTTTCAGATAGATGCTCCCCTCCAGAATTGCGTTTGAGAGGGTAACTTCACCGCTGGATGTGATCACGTCCACAGCTTTCCCGTTCACGTTGGCAAGGGTGACATCTCCACTGGTGGATCTGATCTGAAGCGCCGTTTCCCCCTTCACATGATCGATGGAAATTTCTCCACTGCCGGTTTGGACGTTCATAATCGCCGGTGAGGTATTCCCCATATGAATATCCCCGCTTTGGGACTGAACCGATAGGGTATCTCCAACGGAAGCAAGCAGCCGGACTTCCCCACTGCCACACTGAATATCGGCGGAGGGAAAGGAAAAGAACTCCGGTACCTCCACATCGCCGCTGGTGGTGCGAATGGACAGGGATTCATAGTCGCTTCTGGGCAGGTAAACGCTGATCCCGGTTTCTCCCCAGTATATATCAAAATATAGGAATCTCACTTTCGTGTCCTGCCGCTGGATATGCAGGGTATCATCCCCGACTTCCACTGTAAAGTCAACGTCATCCTCTGCTGTACACACCACCCGGCAAGTATCGTTTTCCGATGGGTACAGACGCACATCACAGCTTCCGCCCTCAATGGTGATGTTGTGGAAGGCCTCCCCGATCTCATAAGTATTTGTTTGATAAGAAACGGTGTTAAGCCTGGTAATATCGAACCGGACGGCGGCCAGACCGCCCAGGGCCAGGATCAGGCCCGCAAGAACCATGCACCCGGCGGTAATCAGGGCGATTTTCTTTCCTTTCTTCATTGGGCTTCCTCCTTCCGGACAAACAGGGCTTTCAGGCAAAGCAGAAGCTTTCTCCCCAACCCCAGCGCCCGTTTTGTAAGATATCCAAATCCATAGAAGCAGATTATTCCAAGACCCGCAAACACAAGTCCCGAACCCAGAAGCACAAACAAGCTTGGGCCGGACGAAGCCGTCAACAGGGCCGCCACCATGCACCCAATGCCGCACACTGCCATGGAAAAAACCAATGCGTAAAGGGTGAATAGAAATGCCCATAAGGTGACGTAAACCGCAAAAGCCAAAACGCCTGCCGCAAATAGCAGGGGAATCCATACCGGCGCTCCCAGGATAATCAGAACGATCTCCCATGCCTTGAGGCCGCGGCTGGGCTTGACCTTTGCCTTGACCAGCTTTCCCAGAGGAATGTCCGCCAGCACCTGGGCGGTGATCTCCTCAATGGAACCCAGTGCGGCAATCGCCTCTTCCTCTGTGGCTCCATCCTCCATCCGGTCATTGACCATTTCCTCGTAAAATTCTATGGACCGCTCTGCGTCTTCCTGGGGAATCCCCCGCAGATTTTCCCGCAGCGCCATGAAAAAGGTCTGCTTATCCATTCTCCGGCTCCTCTCTGGTAATAAATTGATAAATGGATATAATTTCCTTCCATTCACCCTTGAAATCCTCAATGCGGTTTCTGCCCTGCTCCGTAATGTGGTAATACTTCCGAAGCCTTCCGCTGTGCTCAGCGCTTCTCACCGTCAGCATTCCCCCAGCCTCCAGCCGCCTGAGGATCGGATAGAGGGTGGACTCAGAGATTTCCACATAGGGCCTCATATCCTTGATGATCTGATATCCATAAGAATCCTCGTTCTTAATTGCCGCCAGGACACAGACGTCCAAAAGGCCGCGCTTTAATTGAATATCCATGCAATACCTCCCTTTGCACTATACTATATACCACATAGTATCATTTGTCAAGATGTTTCCAGAAAAAACCCACGATCCCGGCAATGAGATCGTGGGTTTTGGCTTTATAGCCCCTTTCTTTTGCAGATCACAAAATAATAGGGCACCTCGTACAGGAGCATGACCGACCAGCCGATGGCGCAGGAGAAGGCGATACCCACAATTCCCATTTTGGGAGCCAGCAGATAGGTACACACCGTCCGGATGGAGGCCTGGAGGAAGGTTGCCAGCATGGTGGTCTTCATCATGCCCATGCCCCGGAAAAAGCCCTGGAAGCCGTTGGTCATGGCGGGCCACAGATAGAACAGGATCATCCACCCAAGATAGGCGGTACCCAGGGCGATCACCTGCTCCGACCCTTCTCCGGTGACGAACATCCGCACCATAGGATAGCGCAGCAAGGCAGTCAGCGAGCCGATGACCAGCCAGTAGCACCCTTCCAGCTGGATTCCGGCCCGGAAGCCTGTGCGGATGCGCTGGGGCTTTTCCCCGCCCCGGTTCTGGGCGATGTAGGTGGAAATGGCGGAGGAAATGCTCTGGGCTGGGATGCAGGCAAAATCGTCGATCCGGGAGACGGCGTTAAAGGCGGCAATGGAGCTGACCCCCAGAGCGTTGACCTGGCCCTGGATCAGCACCTTACAGACAGGCTGAATGGCCTGCTGCAAGGCTGTAGGGCCGCCATAGTTCAGGATCTGCTTCAGAATGCGGCTGTCCAGCTTCCAATGCTCCGGCTTAGGGATCAGCTCCGGGAATTTCCGCAGCATGTAAGCCAGGGCCAGGGACGCACAGACCGCTTCCGCAATCACCGTAGTCATGGCACTGCACACGATGCCATAGCCCAGGACGCCCAGGAAGAAAATGTCCAGTCCCGCATTCAGAATCGCGGAAAAGGCCAGGAATTTCAGGGGTGTGTCCGTGTCGCCCACGCTTTTCAGTCCCGCGGACAATGCGTTATAGCAGAAGGTAAAGGGGGTTCCCAGGAAGATGATCCGCAAATATGTCAGGGTAATCTCAAAGATTTCCTCCGGCACTTCCAGCAGGGCCAGAATAGGCCTTGCCAGTATCACGCCCAGAAAGGCCAATCCGCAGCAAATCAGGAATCCCACGGACAGGGTGTTTGCCATAATTTTCCCCAGCCTCGGGTAGTCCTTTGCTCCAAAGGCCTCGCTCATCAGCACCCCGGCGCCGATGCACATACCGGAGATGGCCAGGATCAGCAGGTTCATCACCGGCCCGGCGATTCCCTCGGCAGCCAGGGCGTTCTGGCCGATGAACCGTCCGGCGATGATGGTGTCCACCGCGTTGTAGCTCAGCTGCAGCCAGTTACCCAGCACCAGCGGCAGGGCAAAACGGGCCAGATGATGCCGGGGGCTTCCCACAGTCATGTCAACCATGGCTCACCTCAAAATACCAGCTGCACCAGCAGCATATAGCACAGGGTACCCCCGCCGATGCTGAGCAGGGTGTTTCGTTTCCACACATGAAGACCCGCCACCACGGCGCAGCCCACGGCCTCAGGGATTCCGAAGGGGGCAGCGGTAAGGGAAACGTCCTTCAGACAGTACACCACCAGCATACCCATAATGGCATAGGGCAGAACCTTTCCCAGGTACGCGATCAGAGGCGGCGTCTGCCGGTTTTCTCCAAAAATCAGGAAAGGCAAAAACCGCAGGGCCACTGTGACCAGGGCCATGACGGCGATGAGCAGCGCAGAATGAAAATCAGGCATTTTTCTTCTCCTTCCCCTTTTTCCGCAGCATGGTCAGGGACAGCGCAATGGCTATCATAGACGGAATCAGGAAAATATCCTTTCCAAAGATCAGCAGACAAACCACGGTAGCGGCCACGCCAATGAGAGCAGGCAGATGTTCCTTTGTGCTGAGCCACTGCTCTACGAAAATGGTGACGAACAAAGCGGTCAGCACGAAGTCGATCCCCTCCAGATTCACCGGAAGAAACGCCCCTGCCAGAGCGCCCAGAGCCGTTCCGGCCACCCAGTAGCACTGATCCAGGAAAGACACCAGGAAGCAGTAGCCGTGGTAGGTCATCCCCTCCGGTGGCTGGGTCTGGGAGACCAGGGAATAGGTTTCATCGGTGAGGGCGAAGATGAGATAGGGCTTCTTCTTCCCGGCGCCCTTATAGGCGTCTACCATGGAGATCCCGTAAAACAGGTGGCGGGCATTGACCAGCAGGGTTGTCAAGGCCGTAGTCAGCACCCCGGCGCCGCCGGTGAGCAGGGTGACCCCCACATATTGCATGGAGCCGGCATAAATAAACAGGCTCATGGCGACGGCCCAAAGAAAGCTGAAATGGTTCTGGTACATCAGGATACCGAACCCGAATCCCAGGAACAGGTATCCGGTCATCACGGGCACAGTATCCCGGAAAGCAGCGGAAATGGCATATTTTTTCATGGATAAACCTCACAATTTGGGGAAAGATAGCACCGAAACAGATTATATCCCGCCGCAGGCCGGATGTCAATGTGGAAAAGAAAAATAAAGCTTGACAGGAGCGAGACGGTGTGCTATAATACTCAGGCACATGAGAGAGTGCGAAGTAAATATCGCGGAGTAGAGCAGTTGGAAGCTCGTCGGGCTCATAACCCGGAGGTCGTAGGTTCGAGTCCTGCCTCCGCAACCAAAATCCGGTC
>CAYMWT010000161.1:1179-5868 GCA_964394055.1 uncultured Oscillospiraceae bacterium | reverse complement strand
CATTCCCTTTTCCACACTGGTTCCCGATTGCAGGAAGCGATAGTGCTTGAAGGGAATCTTCATCATTCCTTCCTCTGTCAGGACGCCCTCCCAGGATTTGCCCGGCTTCGTCCACAGGCCTTCGCCAAACAAGGTGGTGCTGTCCGCTGTCATAACCGGCACCGCGCCATATTCCTGAAGGGCCTTTGCCAGCACCATTTCGTATTTCGTCAGGCCGAATTGAGTCAGATCCAGCTCCGGATCCAGCTGCAACAGCACACCCATGGGGATCCCGTTGGGATAGCCGCCGTCGGTCCAGACCGTAGGCGGATAAATGTGCTCCAGCAGGGCCGTAAACTTGCATGCCCACGTCAGCTTGTGCTCGATCCTTCCCGCCATGACCTCGTCGTACATCACCACGCCGGCAATGCTGGGAACTCCTGCCGCGTGAGAGCCGCCGTACATATGGATGCTCTCTCCATTGTGGATGGGGAAGCTGTCCGGATCAAACACGCCGCTGCCATACAGGTCATAGGTAATGCCGCTGTTGGACCACCATACGCCGTCCGGCCGCTGCTGAGCGCCCCACATATCCCATACCAGCCCTCTCTCATAGTCCACCAGGGACATATGGGAATCCGACTGTTTGTCCGGGATCGCCCCTTCCGGGATCGGGACTGCCTCCCCGAAGCCAGGCGCGTGGCCCATCCGGTGGTTTTCCTCTCCCACCGCTTCCACATACTTTTTGGAATGGAGGAAGATGGTTCTGCCCTCTCCGGTATGGTACTTGATTCTCTTTTCCACCTTGACCACAGGGGTATCCTTGGTCACCTCATAAATGGGCAGGGTCCAGTTGTACAGGTTCATATGGAAGCCGTCCTGTCCGTTGGGGCCTGCCATCAGCTTTACATAATGGTCTGACTGGGGATGCAGCTTCGGTCCGCTTCAATTTTGGTATTCCAAAAGCTGTCGTCCGCGAAAAAACGTTTTGACATCTGCTTTCACACCTCCGGAGGGTTACTCTTTTGCGATAATGCGATCCACCACCAGCTGCCGGAATTCCGGGGACAGCATGGAGAAATAAGCGGTAAAGCCCGTTACCCGCACCACCAGGTCGGGATACAGGGACGGATCCTTATGGGCTTCCAGGATCTTCTTCTCGTCAATGATGTTGATATTCAGAAGGGTTGCGCCCTTTTCAAATATGGTTCGGATCAGGTCGGCGATTTTCTTCACCGATTCCTCATCCTGCACCAGGCCCGGATCCAGCTCCAGCTGGATGGGCGCTGTATTTCCGTAGCCCGGCTGAATGGCAGCGATGGTATTGGCCATGGCCGTTACGGCCCCGTCCTTCCGGAAGCCCGGCATGGAATTTGCCCCGTGGTTGATGGGTGTCCCCGCCTTCCGTCCGTTGGGCGTAGCCCCTACTGCCTTTCCGAAATCAATGGTATTGGCCCAGGAGAACCACCCGGGAATAAAACAGAAGTTGTCTCCCTGGAAGCTCTGACTGTGTACGGCCTCCGCGAAGAAGGAAGACAGCTTCTCTCCCCAGCGATCCGCCTCAGAGCCGCCGGAACCATAGCGGGCCACACCGGTCATCATTTTCCGGATGTATTCCCCGTCCCTGCCCTCATAGTTTTCCTTTATGCAGCGGTAAATGTCCTCCCAGGACAGCCGGTGCTCCTGTTCGATCCGCTGTTCCAGACAGGCAAAGGAATCCGCCACCACCGCGATTCCCGCGCCGTCAATGGCCAGGTTATAGTAGGCAGCGCCGCCGTCTGTCACGTCATGCCCCTTTTCCACCGGCCCATGGCTCAGCAGATTCAGCAGCAGCTCTGGCTCGTTGAATACCTGGTAGCGCATGTGGAATCTCATGCTCTCCACGGTGACATCCACAGCCTTGATGAGATGGGCGGTGAACAGCTCCCACAGGCGCGCTACGCTCCATTTCTCTTTTGGCCCTTCCATCATCTCGTCAAAGGCCACCTCAAACACCCGGGCCGTATTGATCTTTACCAGGTCGTTTAAGGTGTATTCCAGGCCCGGAAGGCTCATCCAGTTGCAGCCCACCACGATTCGCTTCCTGGCCAGCTCCGCCGGGTAGCCATTTTTGACAAAGCCCTCTACCAGGGCCTTATCTCCGGAAAATCTGGGCCAGCCGTTTTTATTTTTGAACAGGTACCCGACCGCCTTCCGGAAGAAGTCCTCCGGAAGCCCCTCATGCACCCGCAATGTCAGGTTGCAGGAGGTATCGATCCGATCCGCGGCCTCCAGAATCAGGTAGGAGATATGGCTTGTGACGTCGTGGCCGTCTCCGTCCGGGCCGCCCAACTGATAGTAGTGGGTATCATTTAACAGCAGGCAGGCGATATAATACACGGCGTCCTCGTCGTCGATCAGCCCCGCCTCCAGATCCCGCTCATAGTATGGCCGCAGAAGCTCGTCCAGCTGGCCGCCAGCCCCGTCCCGGTTGTAGGTTCTGGATGCCATATTGAACCAGCAGAGCCACTGGCAGGCCTCCCGCATAGTACGGGGCGGTTCTGTCAGGATCCGTTTGTTGACCGCTGCCATCTCCATCAGGTTTTCCTTCAGGGCAGGGTCTGTCTCCAGAGGGATCATCTCCTCAATCCGCTGAATGGTGTGGATCATCCACACCTGAATGGCGTCAATGGTCTTTTCCTCTGCCTCATAAAATTCCCGGCATGCTTCCCCGTTCTTCTCTCCATACTCCCGGAGCTTCTTCCGCAGTCCCTCCCAGCCTAAGCTCAGGCCGATGGTATAATCCGGCGCGAAATGGGCGTCGCTGCCGATTCCGGATATGATATTGTACTTTTCCAGCTCCGGCTTCAGTCCCGAATAGTCGTAATCCGAATTCCAGACAGGCCCCTTCATCCGGGACAGGAAAAACATCCACTTGCCGCAGAAGGCGTCATGGGGATCCACATAAACCGGATGGTGCTTCATCAGATCATAGAAGTTCTCCGCCCAGCCCTAGTACCCGTAAAAGGAGCCGTTCTCGTGATTGGGGATGATATTCCATGTGAAGCCCTCCGGCGGCACGATCCTGCCATAGTCATCCTCGTCCAGGCCGCCCTCCACATCTACTTTTCTTTTTGTCTGTTCCAGCTTCTTCTCTTTCAGAGAGGCCAGCCACCCATCATAAACTTCTTTTTCCTGTATCATAGCTTTCTCCCTCTCAGCCGATCCGAACAGCGATTCCACTGGCCCTTGCCCGCTGTGCCAGGCGCTCCATTTCATCCTTTTGGGCCGGCTTTTCTCCGTAAAAACGGTTTTCCTGCTCCAGACCCTTGTATTTGGCATCCCCCAGGGGATTGAAGTTCAAAAGCTCATAATACATCAGATTTCCCTGAAGCCGGGAGAGATGATCGGCAATAGCGCCAATTGCTTCCTCCGACCGGTTCACCCCGGGGATCACCGGGGTTCTGACGATCATAGGGATCTTCCGCTGGGCCAGGTTTTGGATGTTCTCCAAAATCCGCCGGTTACTCACCCCTGTCCATTTCTTATGTGCCTCTTCCTCCATCAGCTTGATGTCGCACATCACAATGTCCACCACGGGAAGCAGTGCTTCCACTGTGCTCCATTCCGTGTTCATATTGGACTCAATGGCTGTGGAAATCCCCGCTTCCTTGCACCGGCTCAGAAGCTCCCGGGCAAACTCCGGCTGCATCAGAACCTCTCCGCCGGAAAGGGTCACGCCTCCGCCGGAATTCCGGTAATACGCCTGATCCTCCAGGATCTGCTTCAGTACCTGCTCACTGTCCATTGTCTTCCCGGACAGAACCAGCGCCCCCGGGAAACAGATTCCCGCGCAGGTTCCGCAGCCCAGGCATTTGGTTCTGTCAATGGCAATTTCGTTTTCCCGGATGCTCAGGGCGCCCGCGGGACAGACGTCCAGACATTTTCCGCAGCGGATGCAGTTATTTTCATAATACATCAGCTTTGGTCTGCGTGATATGGTTTCCGGGTTATGGCACCAGGCGCAGGCCATGTTGCAGCCCTGCAAAAACACAGTGGTTCGGATTCCCGGCCCGTCCTTTAAGGAGAACCGCTGTATATCTGTTACAATTCCTTTCATTTTCTTCCCTTCCCGTCAGATCTGAATTTCTCGGATACCGCCCTCATAGACTGTCTTTCCGTTTACGGACACCGTCATGGTATCCCGGCTCACCCTGAGGTCAACGGTTTTCTTTCTGTACCGGAATCCCGTTACCTCGTACCAGCCCTCCGGCGCGGGTTTCGGGTCAAGGGAAAGTCCCTCCAAATCCACGCGGAAGCCGGCCAGGCCAAACAGCACCGCTTCCAGACCTGCCACTCCGGCAATAATATTGGCCCGCTTGTTTTCCGGCATGGAGGGCTTGTCACAGTAGTGCTCCTGGGGGATATAGGGAATTTTCGTACCCATCCAGAAATGGCGCTTCAGCACGTCCCAGGCAAGCTGGGAATGGCCGGAATTCCACAGGGTTTCCGCCAGCTCCGGCCCTTCTCCGCTGTAGCTTCCGCCGCCGGACCAGTCCGGGTCGTTAAGCTCATAATGCAGTTCGTCCTCCGCGGAAATGCTGCTGACGCCGTATTCGCCCAGGAACATGCCGTCCTTCACATGGGACAGCAGGGCCTTTGTCATCTCCTCGTCACAGGCGCCCAGCCGCAGGGCATCATACATCTGAATGGAATAAATATATTCTACAT
>CAYMWT010000161.1:0-1079 GCA_964394055.1 uncultured Oscillospiraceae bacterium | reverse complement strand
CAGCTCTACCAGCCGGGGATTTCCCGGCGTCAGGGACGGGGTGACCTTTATGGTGATGGCCTGCTCTCCCCGGTTTCTGATCCGAATTTCCACCAGGAAGCCTGCCTTCTGAAACATGGGCACCAGCTCGCTCTCCACCGCCAGGGAAATGAGACCCTTCTCCGTTTTGTAATGGTAGGTGCCCTTCCGCAGGATCTTATCCGGCTGCCACACACCGCCCGCAAAGAGCAGGCCGCAGTCCTCTTTGCCTTTATTTCCGGTGTCCTCTATGAAATGTCCTTCCGCCTCCAGGGAAAAGGACAGTTCCACATTCTCCGCCGCAAAGGGCGGCGCGTAAAAGCCCTTCACCCCGGTCACATTGTCCCTGGCCGGTGCGCAGACGCCCCAGCCGCTGTTTACCCATATGTAGTTCCAGGGCGCTGTACATTTTCTCAAATCCAGGGAAAAATCCTCGCACTGATAGCCCATTTTTGTACCCTCCGTTATCTGTCTCTTGGGAAGCTCTGATATGGGAAAAGGGAAACAGGAACTGTTTCCACAATTTCCTGTTTCCCTCCCAATTTGGTTTCGTACCGGAATTACTTGACTGCCAGCCAGGCGTCATACTGGGTCTGCATTTCCGCAATGACCCGCTCAACACCGGCGCTCTTCAGAGCAGCCTGGAATTCGGGCAGATATTCTGCCGGATCGTAGAAGCCCTTCTCCAGCAGAGCCTGGTATTCCGCGATCACGCCTTCAATGGCTGCCACTTCCGCGGATACGTTGCTGTTGTCGAACCGGAATCCTGCGGTGCAGGAGGTTTCGGCAGCGGCGTTGAACTCAGCGTACTGCTCCTTCTTGTCCGCGGACTCGGACTCCAGCAGACTGGGGGCGTTTACGTTGCAGGTGATCCACACGCCGGGGTAGGCATAGCCGGAATCGGCGATCAGAGACACACGGCCATCGGCGGTCTTATTGTAGTGGGTTCCCTCAATGCCGAAGGCAGCCAGGTTTGCCAGGGTCTCGTCGGTGCTCAGCAGCTGCAGGAACTTCAGGCAGGCATCCAGCTTGGTGGTCTTGGCGTTGATCATGTAGGCGGA
>CAYMWT010000160.1:0-5911 GCA_964394055.1 uncultured Oscillospiraceae bacterium | reverse complement strand
CGATCTGCTCCTCAAAGCCGGGAACAAACTGGCCGGAGCCAAGCTTCAGGTCGAAGTTCTCGCCCTTGCCGCCGTCGAAGGGAACGCCGTTGTCGAAGCCTTCAAAGTCGATGTTGGCGGTGTCGTCCATCTGGGCGGCCCGATCCACCACCTCGGTGGAAGCCACGTTCTCGGCCATCCGGTCAAGCTCTGCCTGCACCTGGGCATCGGAGACGGTGACCTCCGCCTTCTCCACCTCCAGGCCCTTGTACTGGCCCAGGGTGACCTCGGGGTAGACCTCGGTGGTCAGGGTCAGGGTGACAATTCCCTCATCGCTGATCTGCATATCCGTCAGGCTGGGACGGCCAATGGCCTTCAGCTCCTGCTTCACAACAGCAAAATCGTAAACCTCAGGGAAGATCTCTTCCAGGCCGTCTTCGTAGAAGACATGAGCGCCGTACATTGCCTCGATCATTTTCCGGGGCGCCTTGCCCTTGCGGAAGCCGGGGATCTGGATGCTCTTGCGGGCCTTCATGTAGGCCTTGTTCACACCGGACTCCATCAGCTCCTTGTCGATCTCCACGACGATGGTAGCCTCATTGCCTTTTCTTTCCGTGCTCTTAACGTTCATTTCTATAATCCTCCTAAATTGGTTTGCGCAGTGAAACCATTTTATCTATTTTATATAGCCGAACTATTCTATCAAAATAAGTTCCATTTGTCCATACTTTTCTTGAAAATTCTTTTATGAAATTACGCGGCAGGGCTTAAAATTCAAATAATCGGCAGAAACCAGCCGGAATTCCACCCCATCCCAGGTGCCCTCCATGGCAAGGGCGTGGCTTCCCCCGTGTAAATGGCCGTAAAAGCAGCGGCGAACCTCATACCGCTTCAGAAGCTCCAGAATCTCCGGACACTGATATCCCCGGTACCTGGGCGGATAGTGGAGGAATACCATTTTCGGCCTGTCCCCTGCTGCCTTCAGGGACGCCTCCAGCCGCATCAGCTCCCGCCTGAATACCTTTTCGTCGTGAGCGCCGGAGCGCTCCTCCTCGAAGAACCATCCCCGGGTGCCGCAGATGGCATAGTCTCCATATTCGTAGCAGTTGTTGTTCAGCAGGTTCAGCTGCTGAAAGCCCTGCTCCTCACAGAATTTCGTGAACTTCGCCGCGGTGCTCCACCAGTAGTCGTGGTTCCCCTTCAGCAGGATCTTCCTGCCAGGGATGCGGTTAATCCAGTCGAAGTCCGCCGCCGCGGTCTCCAGATCCAACGCCCAGCTCAGATCCCCAAGCAGAACCGTGGTATCCTCCGGGCCGATGACGGACAGGCCTTCCTTCAGCTTCTCCATGTAGCCCACCCATGCGCCGCCGAATACGTCCATGGGCTTGGGCGCGCCCAGACACAGATGCAGGTCTCCAATGGCATACAGGGCCATAGCCCACCTCATTTCTATAGATAGTCCTTTATGGCTTTCTCATCCACACCCAGGGCAGCGGCTACGGCAGAGGCGTCCCTGGCAGGGCCTCGCTCCTCCAGCACCAGACCGTTTCTCGGCTCCTCTCCCATGGTGCGGTAGTCCAGCAGTCCCCCATAGGCCAGTGCCCCATAGGGCGACAGGAGATGACCGTGGGTGCGGTAGACGCTGGGAATGGTCTGCATCATCCGCTGACCGCTGATGACGCTGACGTACATCCCCTGTCCCTTTAACAGCTCCTCCGGGGCACGGTAGGGCCTCCCCAGACGCACCCGTTCCAGATATCGCCGGGTCTCCGCCGTGCCGCCACAGGCATAGATCAGCCGTTCCAGCTCCACCGGCAGGGTCACGTCCGCCTCCGGGGTAGCCGTTGGGACACTGACCCCGTCTGTGCGCATCTGTCCATACCGGTACAGCTCCCACAGGACGCTGTTTTCGTTGCAGCAGCAGATGATTTTCCCAATGGGAAGCCCCCATTGCCTTGCGTACCAGGCGCTGATGGGGGCCGCGAAATCCCCGGAAACCACGCTCACGTCCATCTCCCGGTACCCGGCCCGCCGCAGCTCGGCGAACAGGCCGAACCACACGGCGACGCGAATGGCGATGCGCACCCAGTCTCCGGAACTGGTGTTCTCCCGGCCCATCAGCTTTGCCAGGCTCCCCTCCAGATAGGTGTATGCCTCCGCCGGATTGTGCCAGGCCTCCGCCAGAAGGACACGCCGTCCCAGAGGTGTCAGCTGCACCGACCTTCGCCCGATGGCAAATTCCACATCCACGGCGCTGAGCTTCACCGGGAACAGGAGATTCAGCACCTGGGCAACGCACTGGTGGAAGGGACTGCTCAGCAGCCTGTCCAGTTCCTCCGGCGAAAAGTCCGGGGCACGGAAGGGCAGGAACAGTCCTCCCTCCCTGCCACGGCTTTCCTGAAGGGCACGGTAGGCGGTATAGACCTCATGATCATCCCGGGTTGTTACATACAGCACGTTCCATCACTCCAATGGCATTGTTCCAATAAAGGTTATGTAGCAGCTCCTCACCCAGGCCCCGGGCCAGAAGCCGATCCGCCAGCACCGGCCAGCTCTCCACCCCGGTAAAGCCCTCGGGCATTCCGGTAATTCCGTCCAGATCTCCGCCCAGGGCCATGTGGGTTCCCGTGGGATCCAGCTCCAGGAAGTGGAAGATATGGTCGCAGATGGTATCCAGAGTGGGCTTTTCCCCCGTAAACTCGTCACAGGCATTGTACCCGGCCACGCCGCCGGTTTCGCAGATGGCACGGAACATGTCGTCCGTCAGGTTCCGGCTGTTGTTCCAGACCGCCCGGCTGTTGGAATGGGTGGCGATCACCGGCCCCTGGGTGATCGCTACAATGTCCCAGAAGCCCTGGTCGCTGATGTGACTTACATCGATGAGCATTCCCAGGGACTGGGCATCTCTCACATAGGCCCTGCCCCGATCCGTCAGACCGCCCCCGGTGACATGGGAGCCGGTTAGCGGATTGCTTTCATTCCAGCCAAGGCTGGTGATCCGAAAGCCAATGTCCCACATTTCCGGCAGCCGCTCTGGGTCATAGCCGATGCCCGCCGACCCCTCCAGGGTCAGGATGGCGGACATGATCCCCTTTTCCCGGTTGTCCTGAATCTCCTCAGGGGTTCTGGCCAGGGAAATCAGGTCACGGTTCTCTTCCAGCTCCCTTTGGAGCTTCCCCAGCTCCCGTTCAAAGGCCAGGGCGGGAGAAATGCCCCGCTTCCCCATCAGCGGGGTGGTAAAGCAGGCGAAGCACTGGGCATACCCTGCCAGCTTGGATGCCCGGGTCAGATCGATGTGGCCCCGGTTTTGCCGCAGCGAACCCACCGGATTCATTTGGTCGTCCAGCATTTTCAGGGCCGTGTCACAGTGAAAGTCAAAAACAGAAATATTCATGAAAACGCATCCTCTATATGATTGATTTCAGGTCGCCCTGTCCCGGTTCCCTCCCGGGCATAGATTTCGATGACATCGAACCGGGGCTGCAATTCGGTCGGCTGTTCGGCCAGATAAACAGAGGCAGTCAGCCGCAGTCTCTCCTGCTTCTTTGGATCCACGAACTCCCTGGCCTGGGCGAACTCCGGAGATCTCCGCAGCTTCACCTCCACAAAGGCAAGGAAGCCTCCCTTTTCCGCAATCAGATCGATCTCCCCAAACCGGCAACGGTAGCCGTTTTCCCGGATCCCATATCCTTTTCGCAAAAGGTATTCCGCCGCCAGGGCCTCTCCCCAGGCCCCGGTCAGGTTATTTCTCCCCATAGAATTTCTTCAGGAAGCTCCTGCGGTGGATGGGGCATGGCCCGTATTTCGTCAGCGCCTCATAGTGGGCCTTTGTCCCGTAGCCCTTGTGAATGGCAAAGCCGTAGCCCGGGTATTCCGCCTCCATTTTCAGCATCAGGTCATCCCGGGAGACCTTGGCCAGCACGGAGGCCGCCGCAATGTTGGCGCTGAGGCTGTCTCCCTTGACCACGGTTTTCACCGGAAGCCCGAAGTCCTTCTCCCGGTTGCCGTCTATGAGAACCAGCTCTGGCTTTGCGGTAAGCCCATCCACGGCCCGCTCCATGGCAAGAAAGGTTGCCTGCAAAATATTGATCTCGTCGATCTCCCGCTCGGAGGCAAAGCCGATGCCATAGGCAATGGCCTGTTCCTGAATGACGGGAAACAGCTCCCGTCTCTTTTTGTCCGTCAGCTTTTTGCTGTCCGTTAGTCCCGGGATCTGAAGATGCGGCGGCAAAATCACGGCGGCGGCGCAGACCGGCCCGGCCAGCGGCCCACGGCCCGCTTCATCCACACCGCAGATGACCTGCACGCCCTCAGCATAGAAGCCGTCTTCAATTTCCCACATGGTGATCTGGCTCATACTCCGTCCTCCGGCATTTCCAAGGTAAATTTACCCAATTTTCCGCTGCGGAATTCATCCAGCAGCACCTTCGCCATCCGTTCCGTGTTGACCTCTCCCCCGGATACCAGGAAGCCCCGCTTCCTTCCGGCCAGCGTCAGCAGCTCCCAGCCAGGCGTACCCTGGGGAGCCTCCACCTTATAGCGCTCCAGCAGTGCCTGGGGGTAGTACCTGTGGAGCCGCTCCATCAGATGGCAGCTCAGCTCCTCCACGTCCAGGACGTCCTCCTTCACCGCCCCGGTGTAGGCCAGCAGCATCCCAACCTCCGGGTCTTCAAACTTGGGCCAGAGGATGCCCGGGGTGTCCAGCAGCAGAAGCCCGCTGTCCACGCTCACCCATTGCTTGCCCCGGGTGACGCCGGGACGGTTCTCCGCCCTTGCCCCCTTCCGTCCGGAAACTCCATTGATAAGGGTGGATTTTCCCACATTGGGAATGCCCACGATCATCACCCGCAGAGGCCGGTTCATGCCCCGCTTGGCGTCCCGTTCCAGCTTTTCCGCGCAGGCCGCCCTGGCCGCCGGGGTGAAGTCCCCGATCCCCTTCCGGGTTTTGCAGTCCGTGGCAATCACCGTCATGCCCTTTTTTTGAAAGAAGGCTGCCCATTTTCTGGTGGCCGCCGGATCCGCCAGATCCATGCGGTTCAGTACGATCATTCGGGGCTTCGTCCCGCAGATGCTGTCAATATCCGGATTCCGGCTGGACATGGGAATTCTCGCGTCCACAATTTCGCAAACGGCATCCACCTGTTTTAAGTCCGCCTCGATCTGACGGCGGGTCTTGGTCATGTGACCGGGATACCACTGGATGTTCATGTTTTCTCCCTGGCTCATTTCACCACTCCGATCCGATCATAGTCTCTGGAATCCAGGCCATGGTTGGTTCCCGGAAGGAACCGGAACAGGGCCTTGCCCAGCACCTCCCGCTTATCGATCTGGCCGATCTCCCAGCTTCGGCTGTCCTTGGACACTCCACGGTTGTCTCCCAGGACAAAAATACAGTTTTTCTCCACGGTCAGTGGGAACACCGTTCCGGCGGTGTCCACCGTGGGGCCGTTGGTATATGGCTCTGTCAGGGGCACATCGTCCACATACACCACCCCGTTCCGGAGGTCAATGTCCACCATCTGTCCCTCCGTGGCAATGACCCGCTTGACAATGGGCGTGCCCTCCTCAAAGGTCTTCTTGCTGATGACCACAATGTCTCCCTGCTTCGGTTCCCGGTAGATCAGGTTACTCAGCAGCAGCAGGTAGTCCCCGTCCCAGAGGGTGGCGTACATGGAATCCCCGGACACCACGATCACCCGGAACAGCAGCAGAAAAACCAGCAAAATGGCAATAAGCATATAAATCAGGTCATGGAGGTACAGCACCAGGTTTTTCTTCCAGCCCAGCTTTTCCTCCGGCTCTCCGTTTTTCTTTTTTTCCTTTGAAGCCATATGTGCTTCCTCCTCAAAACAGCAGAGATTTTTCTGCTGAAGATATCCATATATGGAATTCCCTTCCCATTAGGGAACCTCTGAATAAATCGTCTGCGGCT
>CAYMWT010000159.1:0-5963 GCA_964394055.1 uncultured Oscillospiraceae bacterium | reverse complement strand
CTCGCGGCATCTTGGTCCCAAACCAAGCGCCCTACCAACTGGGCCACACCCGGATGATCCTTCGCCTCCGCGGCACCTTGCCCGGAAGCGAGTCTCATTATACACTACCCAAAGAGAAAATGCAACAAAAACTTGCGTTTACCGCCCAAGACACTTCCGAACCCAACGCTTTCCCCGCAGCAATACCCGGATCATTCCATAAGCCCAGGGGGATTGCAGATGGAAGCTGAGGGAGTTCAGCACACGTCCCAGAAATCTGCTCCGGGAAAACAGATAGGTGTGGGTCATGGTGCACTCCGGAAGAGGCTTGCCGGGGTACAGGCCCAAAGCCCTCAGGTCTTCAAGCACCGGTTTCCCTTCCCTCCGGGGAAGCTGGGCGGTTTCATAAAGGGTAAACCACAAAAAGGTCATCAGCCTGTCGGCAGTGATCGGCTCCCTGCGCCCGGAACGGTAATATCCGTAGAGAATGTGGGTGATCCTTTGGTAGGATGCCAGCTTCTTCCGGTGGCTTTCCGCGGCGTTGGCGGTTTCCGCGGAATCGGAATGGATACGGTAAAAATAGATGATGTCCGAAATTTCCAGGGTTTTCGGCTGAGCGGCGGATATCTCGTACATGAACAGCCCGTCCTCTCCATGGGTCAGTTCCGGATAGCGGAAGGTCAGACCATGGGTGCTGAGAAAGTCCCGCCGCAGCAGATTCCGCCAGACCACGCTGTCCTCCCAGGGCACATTGCAGGGGAGCAGGCCCTGACGGGAAGCTTCCTGCTCCTCCGGGGTGAGGGCGTCTGTGAAGGTGTATCCCCCAACGACAAGGCGGTCACAGCCGGAAGCTTCGGCCAAAGCACGAAGCTTCCCCAGGCTGTTTTCCGCGATATGATCGTCGGCGTCAAGAAACCATATGTAGCTTCCCCGGGCCTGGGACAAGCCCAGGGCACGGGCAGCGGCCACACCACCGTTTTTGGTGTGGATCACCCGAAAGAGGGGATCTTCGGCGGCATACGCGTCCAGAATGTCGCCGCTGTCATCCGTAGAGCCATCATCGACGCAGAGAATTTCATAATCCTCCCGGGGAATGTCCTGACAGTACAGCGCGTCCAGACATTGGCGCAGATATGCCCCGGCATTGTAAACCGGGATTATGAAGCTGAGAAACATTCCCGCCATATTTTCCATCCTTCCACACCGCTTCTGCCCTGTTTTCAGGTGTAAATAAACCTTTATTCAAGTTTACCACAATCTGGAAGAGAACGCAACCCTTTTGGCTATTTTGCGTCCTCCAGTGCGGCGATGGCTTCCTCCCTGGTGGCCACAAAGAAAAAATCCCGACCCTGGTTGGATTCGTAGATGAAATCCTTCAAAGGCTTGCTGGTATAGTGGGAATAGTCTCCGTAGAAGGCGGCCTTGACGTGGTAGTTGATGAACTTTTGCAGGATCTCTCCGGCAAGGCCGGTGCTGAGAATGAAGAAGTCCCTGCATACCAGCCTCTTGTCAATGGCGAGCCGGTCGGCGCCGGTCTGGTACCGGGCGGACAGCATCAGATCCATAGCGGAGGAAACGTCCGTGATCGCTTCCTCTGTTCCGGTGATCAGCGCAATGGTGGCATTGGGCATGGTTATTTTTTCGATATTCATGGTATTTCCTCCTTTTAAAGAATTTAGCAAAGGATATCACAAAAGTGAGAGACTGTCAAGTGCGGCGGAGAAAGCCTGGGATGAATACTTGTTTTTTCGGGAAAGCTGTGATATGATGCCTTGCAAAGGAGGGATGGTATGATCCCGTTTCATAAGCTGAAGCTATCGGAAAAAGAACAATATGACGCCCTGCTGTTTGAGGACGCGCCCCGGGGCTGTGAATATTCCTTCGCCAACCAGGTGCTGTGGGGAAGGCAGCAGGCGGCCTTTATCCATGGATGCGCCGCCATTTTCTCCCATTTTGACGGACGAAGCGTCTACCCCTTCCCCGTTGGCGGGGGAGACAAACGGGCGGTCATTGGAGAAATTCTGGAGGATGCCAGGGAGCGGGGCATCCCTTGCCGGATCACGGGGATGCTGCCTCAGGATTGGGAGAATCTGGAAAGCTGGTATCCGGGACGATTCTATCGCCGTTGTGACCGGGACGGCTTTGATTATGTGTACGCCATAGATGACCTTGCCGACCTTCGGGGCCGGAAATTCCAGAAAAAGCGGAACCACTTCAACCGCTTTGCCGCCGAGCACCCCGACTATGTGGTAAAGCCCCTGGACGAGGAGACCTTGCCGGAGGCGAAAAAGCTGGTGGAGGACTGGTACAGCCTCCGGATTCAGGAGAATCCCCAGGGGAACTATGTGCTGGAACGGGTTGCCATCCAAAAGGCCTTTGCCAACTACCGGGGGCTGAATATGGAGGGCCTGCTGCTCCTGGATCAGGGAAAGCCCGTAGCCATGACCATGGGCTCCCGGATGGGAGAGGACACCTTCGATGTCCACTTTGAAAAGGCAAAGGAAGGCATCGACGGGGCCTATGCCGCCATCAACTGCGAGTTTGCCCGGTATCTGCGGCTGAAGCATCCCGAGGTAGCCTACCTGAACCGGGAGGACGATATGGGCATTGAGGGCCTGCGGAAGGCCAAGCTTTCCTATAATCCCCACCACATGGTGGAAAAGTGCTGGGCCTATCTCCGGGAGGAAGAGGATGAACATGAATTATCCCAGGCCCGGTGAGGAAGACGCGCTTCAGAAACTGTGGCAGCTGGCCTTTGGGGACAGCCCGGAATTCATCCGGGGCTTCTTTGCCACCGGTTATGACAGGACGTGCAGCCGACTTCTCACCCTGGGCGGACGCACTGCCGCCGCCCTTTACTGGTTTGACGCCCAATGGGAGGGCGGAAGGCTGGCCTATCTGTATGCCGTTGCCACCCATCCGGACTTCCGGAACCGGGGGCTGTGTCGGGCGCTGATGATGGATACCCACCGGGTGCTGACAGAGCGGGGCTATGATGGAGCGTTGCTGACCCCTGCGGAGCCGGGCCTGGGCCGGATGTACCGGGCCATGGGGTATGAGGACTGCTGCTATGTTTCGGAGATATCCTGCCTCGCCGGGGAGCCTGTGCCCATCCGGGAAATCAGCGGTGAGGAATACGCCGTGCTGAGACGGCAATTTCTGCCAAAGGGCGGCGTGATCCAGGAGGGACGAAACATTCGATACCTGGAAACCTACGGGACGTTTTACGCGGGAGAGGATTTCCTGCTGGTGGGAGCGACTGACGGGGATTGCTTCCGGGGTATGGAGCTGCTGGGAAACCGGGAAGCCGCTCCCGGAATTCTGGGGGCATTGGGGTACGGTCAGGGCACCTTCCGGACGCCCGGCAATGACAAACCCTTTGCCATGTTCCTGCCCTTAAAGGATGGCGCAGAGCGCCCCGGGTATTTCGGACTGGCTTTTGATTAGCAAAACCCCACTTGCCTCTCCCTCCGGGAGAGGTGGCACGGCGTAAGCCGTGACGGAGAGGGCCGTCCGGAAGCCCTCTCAGTCTCGCTTCGCAAGCCAGCTCTCCCGGAGGGAGAGCCAAGTGGGTTTCTGTTTTTGCAAAGGGTTAGGATAAAAAGAATTGCGGACTGCCTCCATGAGACAGTCCGCTTTTGTGTGGTCAGAGCCGTTACGGACGGGGTGGCGGCTGGCTGTTGCGCAATGGGTTGTCATTTTGCAGTAGCATGGCGATGTGCAGGACCAGCTCTTCAGGGGTCGGATGCGCCCCCTGAAAGGGCATCATGTTCTGTATGGACTTTTCTTCTTCGGAAGGATTTTCGAATGCGGTGTCAATGGCAAGCTGCATCTCCTGCCGGACGTCGTCCGGGGTGGTTCCGTGTTCCAGGGCGATTTGCTCCAGTATGGACTGAAAGTCTTTCATTTTTTCTCCTCCCTTCTTATGGTTTTGATATTCTTCGTCAGGATAAGTATAAAACAAAAAGAATGTCGAAGTCTCGGAAATCCTGTCGATGAAAACCAAAAACATAGGAAATTCCAGGAAATAATTTGAAATTACACCTCGATCAGAGCGTTGGCGGCCCTTAGAATACGAAGCTTTTCCTGACGAGGCAGCTTGGCGATGGCGAGGGAAAGCTCTGACGCGACACTGACAAAAGCATGGTCGGCAACATCAATGAGCAGAGCATCGGCAGAAACTTCCAGGGCATTGGCAATTGCCACGAAGGTATCCAGCCTGGGCGTTTTTACACCGCGCTCAATGATACTGATATGAGTGGGACTGATGCCGACCAGGGCGGCAAGATCCTCCTGGGTCAGTTCTTTCATTTCCCGGGCCGCCTTGATCCGCTGCCCTACTGCCTTGGTATCCATGGACACGCCCCATTCTTCAGACCTTCGCTTTGTTCTGAAGATAGTATAAAAAGAGCAGCCGAAAACGTACAGAAGCCATGGAACAAGATATGGTTCTAAAGAACAAATCGAAGGAAAAAAGTCGCAGTCGGCGTGTTGGACGAAAAATAGCTGTGAAAAAGACAGAAATTTGTTTTTGTAGATTTGCCCAAATATATTGCAATTTTTTCGGCAATGTGCTATATTTCTAAATTGAGAGTTTTATAAGCATTTTTGTCATTTTACTTCAAAAAGGAGACTCAATACAATGGTTTCTCAGGAGAAAATTCGTAACATTGCCATCATTGCCCACGTTGACCACGGTAAGACAACCCTGGTGGACGAGATGCTGAAGCAGGGCGGCATCTACCGGGAGAATCAGGCCACCGTGGATCGGGTCATGGACTCCGGCGACCTGGAACGGGAGCGTGGCATCACCATCCTGGCAAAGAACACCTCCGTGCATTATAAGGATTATAAGATCAACATTGTGGATACCCCGGGCCACGCCGACTTTGGCGGCGAGGTGGAGCGGATCCTGAAGATGGTCAACGGCGTTATCCTTCTGGTGGACGCCGCCGAAGGCCCCATGCCCCAGACCCGGTTCGTCCTTCAGAAGGCCCTGGAGCTGGGCCATAAGGTCATTGTGGCCGTGAATAAGGTGGATAAGCCCGACGCCCGGGTTCATGAGGTCATGGACGAGGTGCTGGAGCTGCTGCTGGATTTGGACGCCACCGACGAGCAGTTCAACTCTCCCACGGTCTTCTGCTCCGGCCGCCAGGGCACCGCGTCCTACGGCCCCGACGAGCAGGGCACCGACCTGACACCTCTGTTCGAGACGATTGTCAATTATATTCCCGCACCCCAGGGCGACGTGGATGGCCCCATGCAGCTGCTGGTTTCCTCCATTGATTATAATGAATATGTGGGCCGGATCGCAGTGGGCCGTGTGGAGCGGGGCACCATCAAGGTGAACCAGGAGGTCACCATCTGTGACTACCACAGCCCGGAGCTGCGGCAGAAGGGCAAGGTGGTCGCGCTCTACGAGTTCGACGGCCTGTCCAAGAACCCTGTTCAGGAGGCCTCCGCCGGTGAGATCGTGGCCCTCAGCGGCATGGCGGACATCACCATTGGCCGTACCCTCTGCGCCCCCGAGGCAGTGGAGCCGCTGCCCTTTGTGAAGATTTCTGATCCCACCATCGAAATGACCTTCGCGGTCAACGATTCCCCCTTCGCCGGCAAGGAGGGTAAGTTCGTCACCTCCCGGAACCTGCGGGATCGGCTGGAGCGGGAGCTTCTCAAGGACGTGTCCCTTCATGTCACCGAGCAGGGCACCGACGCCTTCAACGTGGCCGGCCGTGGCGAAATGCACCTGAGTATCCTTATGGAGACCATGCGCCGGGAGGGCTATGAGTTCAGCGTCTCCACCCCCCGTGTGCTGACCAAGACCATCGACGGCAAGGTCTGCGAGCCCATCGAGCGGATGGTAGCGGACGTGCCCGAGGAGTGCATGGGCGCTGTCATTGAGAAAATGGGCAAGCGAAAGGGCGATCTTCTGAGCATGACCCCCATGGGCAGCCGCTACCGCCTGGAATTTCTGGTTCCCTCCC
>CAYMWT010000158.1:0-5984 GCA_964394055.1 uncultured Oscillospiraceae bacterium | reverse complement strand
ACTTGAATTATATAGGCGGATTTGATAGAATGACATAAATGCTATGGGCTATTATATGTGCTTATAGTTTATAAGAACAGAAAGAAGGATGGAAATGAAGAAGATAATTTCCCTTGTTCTGGCACTTGTGATGTGCCTGTCCCTGTGTGCTTGCGGAAATAGCAAAGCAGTCAAGAATGTAGAAGAAATGATTGCTTCTATTGGCGAAGTGTCTATTTATAGCGGTGATGCTATTCTCAGCGCAAAGGAAGCCTATGAGCAGCTTTCCGTCAAAGACAGAAAGCGCGTTGATAATTCCAAGATTTTAGAGGAAGCTATTTCGAGATACTCATTTTTAGAATCGGAAAAAGATAGGTTGGACACAATGTTAGTCGATGCAACCAACATTTTATTTGTTGACTTTAATTATGAGTTAGCTTGCCAAAAGTGGGACGAGGTTCTTGCATTAGCAACCGATTTAGGAGATGTTGAATCTATCGAAGAAGCCACAAGAATGATTGATGCTTTGCCCTTCTGCTGTTATGAAAATACACCTATTATGAAGTTAGAATATGTGGTTTCTGGAACTAAGGACTACTTCGTCAAAAGCTTTGTTGAGGGAAATTGGGTTAAAAATCAGTATAATTTACCAACAGGTAATATGTTGAATGATGTATTAAACGAATATCTCGATTATATGGATACCTATTTTGAAATTGGAACTAAAAAAACAGGCCATTTTGAGTATAAATCAGAAGATGGATATACAATACGAATTTTGGCCGCCCAATTCATTCAAGATAATCTATTCCATGTCGAGTATGAAGAGGATATGGTAAAATGAATCGTAATGTAATGAATAAAATAGCCAATAAAAACATATGCTATAACATTGGTATTGCAATAGGTATTATTACAATTATTGTGGGCATTGTTTTTATTCTTAACTTTAAAGATGAAACATTTTATTCTTATTTTTCATTTATGGACAAAGCAGAATTTGGAACAGATTTTTATACATATAGTTATCGGGCTTCGGCCTTTACCGCCAACGCAATGGCAGCTATGTATGAAATGCTTTCAACTTGCTTTGGTTGGTTATTTGTCCTGTTTGGATGTTTTGAAGTAGCATATTTTGGAAGTAGAATTCAGTTCAATCTCTCCGAATAACAAATATATATGAAATAAGGGGCCATTGTTGGCCCCTTGTTTTTACGCCTCCAATAGAGAAATGTATTTATAAATCGTTGTTCTGCTCAAATCGCACACTCTTGACAGTTCCGTGATATTGAGTTGCCCGTTCTTATATGCTGGGTAATGCCGGAGGAAGATTGCTGGGATGCTGTCCTTGGTTGTCTGCGGACGGCCTATCTGCTTGCCCTTAGCCTTGGCATTCGCCATCCCAGACCGCACACGGCTTCTTATCATCGCCAATTCCAACTGGCTGAATACACCCGCCATCTGTAAGAAAGCCTCGCTCATAGGGTCGGCTCTGCCCTCCCGGCAGTCCAGCGTGATACTGCCGATTATCACCAACCGCAGACGCTTCTCCCGCACTCGCTCAATGATTTCGCAAAGTTGTTGGGTGCTTCGTGCCAGTCGGGGAACCTCCAAAGTAAGAATGGTGTCCCCTGCCTGTGCCTGGGCAAACATTGCTTCCTGTTGGCTCTTTATCTTGCTGTCCCCGTGTTCGTATTCCAGATAGAGGGCGTCCGCTCCGGCGGTTTTCAGTTCCCGCACTTGTCTATTGATATCCCGCTTGGTTTCGTTGGTGGAGCATCGTGCGTATCCGTATGTCATAATCCTTCCTCCTGTTGGTGGCGGGGCTTTACCCTGCCTCGGTGGTATCACAAAACTGTCCTTCATAGTCCCCGATAACATCCAATATCATTCTGGCTCCCAGACGAAAGCCATAGAGAAAATAGTCCTCATTCGCCATCACGGACAAATCACTCTTTAAGTCGTTAATGGCTTCCAACTGCTCCCTTGCTTCCGGGGACAGGGTTTCCAGAAACTCCCCCATCTTCTCCCGAACCTCTTTGGCGGTCTGCTGGTATTCGCTCCCTTGCCGAAGCCGGCGGTCAGTGGGGGAGATATTCCCCCACCACAGTTCCTTTAATACATACATCCTTACCCCTCCTTACACGCTGATGGTGAAGCGACGGCTGGAAACCTGTTTGGTGTAAGCCTTGTAGATTTCCGGCATAACCTTCTTGAAAGCGGTGCTGTCAAAGCGGTTGGACAGAACAGAAGTGTAGCGGACGATGTATTGTCCCGCAATCAGTTCCTCCACCTCTCTGGCTTCCATCTCGGCTTTGATGGAGTTGCGGATGCTGTCGGCCTCGGCCTTGATTTCCTCCATCATAGCCTCATACTTATTCAGCAGTTCGATTTTCGCAAGCAGTTCGATTTTAGACATTTTTCATTTCTCCTTTTGGTAATTGATGTGTTGTGCCGTCTCTCCGACTGCCTCCGCTCCTTTGTGTTTGATGTAGGACTTACAACAGGCGGTGTTGAAATTGGGCTGTCCTTGATTACGATAGTATTATACTACGAAATTCGTAGTTTGTCAATACGTTTTGCGTAATTTCTTTTACGAAATACGAAATTATTTTCCGGGTTGCGTATTGATTTGCTACGGAAAGCGTGATACAATGTCCAGAAGGAAGGAGGGAAAGACAGTGATAAAGTTTAAGGTAAAGGTTATGCTTGCCATTCGTGGAATGACCCAAAAGGAATTGGCCGAAAAGACTGGTATTCGGCCTCCCACTGTTTCTGCTATCTGTGTTGGCTCTGTGAAGCACCTGCCTGTGGATGCCTTGGAAAAGATTTGTGATGTGCTTGACTGCCAGCCGGGGGACTTGATTGAGTATGTGCGGGAGGAAGATGTCAGCGAAAAGGGCTGACAAGTTTCTCATACAGTTTTAGCCAGATTTTAGGCTGTTTCGGGGCTGGTTTTCCTCGTCCAGAAGTGTCTATGAAACCAGATGTTTGAATGAACACCCCCCGGCACCCTTTGCGGGAAGCAAAAAGATTGTTTCCCGCAAAGTGGTATAGCGTGGCTCACTCTCCCACGAAATGACCTTTTTATTCTGGATAACGGTTTTTGCGGCTGTTGCCGATGGAGCCACCACAACCCCAACCTTCGGCTATAAACGACAATAACGGCGAGTGTTCCACGTCAGTGGAACCCCTCGCCGTTAAATCATTTCCAGTCCTTAAACAGTTCTTTCATCGCAGTATCTAACGCAGATTTCATACTCTTTTCCAGCATCGACAACAGGAACGCTTCTATTTGAGCCTCCTGTTTCTTCTTCCGCTTCTTTTCATCCTCTTTTCGCTGGCTCATATTATTTTCACCGTAGTTCTAAAATTGATGGTGGGGATGATGATACTGTCCGCTTCTTCCTTGCGTGCCAGATGGTCGTTATACATCTTGCGGGAAGTAGCCTGTAATATCTCATAGGGTGTGTAGCCATCCAGATACATACTTGGGTAAGGGACTGGAATGTGTCGCTACATCTGTTCTAACATTGTCATAACAAAACCTCCTAAATTTTCTACTATATTTCAATTTTTAGGAAACAAAATTAAAAAAATAAGCCCATTTAAGTCAAACATTTCCAATTCTAAATATAAAATATATTCAGCCGGAAATATTTGACTTAAATGGGGTTTGTATCGCTATTCATCAAGAAAACTGTCATTGATAGTCTCAATCAATTCTTCAATATCTTTGAGATGGAATAGGTTTTCGGTAAATTGTGCCTTTTTATATGGATGCCCACCGATGTGGTGTGTCATCTTAACATAGGCACTGTGGGTTCCTTCTTCGTCTTTACAATCAAAGTATATATGCCAGCCTTCCAAATATAATTCACGGCTGATTTCCTTATAATTCTTTATGCCGTTCTCCTTGGTAATGGCATAGTAGATAAAATCACTTCGTGAGAAACTGACATACTCCAATGTCTCCAAGTATTTCAGCCATTTAGAAATAGTCTTGGATGATATCTTCTTGCCATCCGCTTCCAAAATGGCCTCCATCTCGACGTAAGGCATTTCCGCAAATCCTTCCACGCAGAAGAAATAGTAATAAAGGTTCCTGATAAGCGTAAAATCTGCCTGTGGTGGAACACCCAATTTCGTAATAGCATATATCCTTAATGGGTCTGGAATGCTTTTGATGGTATAGATACGTCTCTCTCCTCGTCCAGTAGAACAGAACTCAAAACCATACCCTTTTAGTTTGCGGTCAATGCCCTGCTTCTCCTTTGTTCCCAGTATCTCCCGCAATTCGCCAATGCTATAATCTCTAACTTCTAACACAAATAACCCTCCATTTTTAAGTCAAACATTTCCAATTCTATACTTTTAGTAAATTCATCTGGAAATGTTTGACTTAATTTCCCTTTCAAAATCAACTAACCTTCTTCTTGTAATCCACGACAGGAGGAGGAGAAACAGGTAAAATCGTCAATTTGTCATCCTTGAAGACAGGAGCGGTCTTATAGTCAGGAAACTGGGTTTCAAACCAATCCCGCACATACTTGTAGGGGCTGGCACAGACCTTTGACAGTGCCTTGACCGTTTCAAAGACTTCCAGAAGGTCTTCGGCGTTCTCATAGGCGTTGATATGGATTTCCATATTCTCATAGGTCAGGCGGGTGGTGGGTCGGGGAGACTTCTTCTCCCGACCTGATACGACAATCTCAGCCATTCCGGGGAAATCCCTGCGGATGCCTTTCATAATATTGTATTCCTTCGTTCCATACTTGCCAGCCAATTCCGCAAACTTGTAATTCATCACGACGGTATTCGTATTAAAGTAAATCTTATAGCCATTCTTGCCGGGCTTCATTTCATTCTGCTTACTCATAATTTGTATCTCCTTTCACTCTTGGCGTGTGGCTGATTAGTTGTCGCTGTCTGCGGTGTTGGAAGATGCCTTTTCAGCATCTTCCTTTGCCCTACGCTCTGCTTCCTTCTGGTTCATAAACTGTTCCAGGTCATTGAAACCCTCGAACCTCGCCTCGAACCAGGACAGAACATACTGATAAGGGGACTTCTGGATTTTGGCACGCTTCTTGATGGTATCGAACTCTGCCAGAACCCTCTTGGCTTCTTCCCTGGCCAAGGTGTTGATATACTCCTCCATATTGTCGTAAGTCATATTCCTGCGTGTCTTCCGGTTGGGGTTCTTCTTAATTTTCTTGATAACCATTTTTGCACCGGGGTAGATGGCCTTGTATTCTCTCCACTGATTAAATTCCTCGGTGCCGAAAATGGTTGCCTTCTTCTCAAATGCCTTGGTGACCTGTGCGTGAGTGTCGTCGATGTAGCGGATAGCCTTCTTCATAGTAGCGGTAGCCATAGTGATAATCTCCTTTAATATTAAGTATTTCTTTGAATTTGGGAGTTTTTTGTTTCCCTCTTTGTGCCTTTATTATATAAAACTTCTTAAATCACTGGGTTCCTTAAATGTGCCTTTACGAATTATCTCAAAAATTTTTTCGGGCTTTTTCGGAAACTGGACGATAACGAACTTATGAAAAAAGCGCCTCACTGAAAAGCACTTGTGGGTGGCGGTTGCCGATTTTTCAGCGAGGCGTTTTCAATTTATCAAAAAGTTATCGAAAGTTATTAAAAGCAATCACTATAAACCATTTTTAAGAAATTACATTCAAAATAGTTTGATTAGACCCAGAAAAAAATAATTTTTAGTATTCATAGGTTTCGGCATTGACGCACGCCTTGAATTTTGATATCATTTGAGTAAGCCAATAGACAGTAGTTGTCAAGGCTCATAAACAACGCAATAGATTTTCTCTCTTGGAAGCCCCCCAGCGGGCCGTCAGGCACGCAACGCCATCACCAAGGTGCTCTACCCCCAGGTAGCGAAAACCTTCGGCACCACGCCTTCCCGGGTAGAGCGGGCCATCCGTCATGCCATTGAGGTAGCCTGGGATCGGGGAGACCTGGACACCTTGCAGCGTTTCTTCGGC
>CAYMWT010000157.1:0-5994 GCA_964394055.1 uncultured Oscillospiraceae bacterium | reverse complement strand
GCAGCCGGAACGAGGATATGACCGTCAACGTCTGCAAGCGCAAGCAGCTGACCAATATGCGTGCCGCCGGTTCCGATGAGGCCCTGCGGCTGACACCTCCCAGAATTTTCTCTCTGGAGCAGTGCCTGGAATTCCTGGCCGACGACGAGCTGCTGGAATGCACCCCCAAGTCTCTGCGGATCCGCAAGCGGGAGCTGGATCATGCGGCCCGTATGCGCGCGGTCATGAAGAAGCGCGCCCAGGAGCAGGCGTAAGCGGAATGAAGCGGTTTGGAGCCTTTGCGTTGGTCTTCCTGGCGGCCCTGCTGGCAGGGTGCCACGGAGCAGAACCGGTGGAGACTGTCCCGGAAACAGCGGCGGTAATGGCAGCAGAGCCAACCATCCCGGAGACAGAGGAACCAGAGGAAACAGAGCCGACGGAAGGTCAGCCGGAACGGTTCCTGCTGACCTTTGCCGGGGACTGCACCCTGGGCAGCAATCCGGTGAACTACTACGCAGGCTATGGCTTTATCAAAACGGTAGGAGAGGACTACGGCTATCCCTTCCGGAATGTGATAAGCTATTTTGAAGGGGACGAATTCACCATGGTGAACCTGGAAGGGGCGCTGTGCGATGAGGGAAATCCGGTGGAAAAGCGGTTCAATTTCCGCGGCCCCACGGCCTATACGGCGATCCTGACCCAAAACAGTGTGGAGGCCGTGACCGTTGCCAACAACCATGCCATGGATTATGGGGAAAAGGGCTATGCCTCTACCCTGGAAGCCTTGAACAATGCGGGGGTGCCCTATGTGGAGCGGGACAGCTCCCGGCTGATCACCACGGAAAACGGCCTGACCATTGGCCTATACGGCATGGTGTACTATCAGCTGGACGTGGAGGACATGGTGGAGGAGATCCAAAGCCTGCGGGAACAGGGGGCGGAGATCGTCATTGTGGCGCCCCATTGGGGAGTTGAGTACACCTACCGGCCTACGGAGGAGCAGAAGCGGGTGGCCCACGCCGCCATCGACGCCGGCGCGGATATTGTATTCGGCACCCATCCCCATGTTTTGCAGCCCATTGAAGCCTACGGAGACGGGATCATCTGCTATTCCTTGGGGAATTTCAGCTTCGGCGGAAACGGAGATCCTGACGACTACGATACCGCCCTGGTTCAGCTGGAGGTGCTCCGTCAGAGGGATGGCGGGATCGAATTGGGAGAGCTGACCCGGATCCCTGCCTGCATCAGCTCCATCCCGGAACGAAACAACTTCCAGCCAACGCCTTTTCAGCCGGGAAGCGAAGCGTATGACCGGGTGCTCAGCAAGCTGGACGGCTCCTTTGATGGCCCCAACCTGGAAATCCACTGACCGGGCTTCGGGAATCCGTATAAATTTCGAAAAAAAGATTGACCAAATGGCATCTTTCGGTTATAATGTACCAGTGTGACTGCAATAGTCCCTTATTATGTGTTGCTGCGGTCGAAAGACTGTCGAGCATATGAATTTTGACAGGAGGTGTATCCCGAATGAAGCGTACCTATCAGCCCAGCCGTCGTCACCGTTCCAAGGTTCACGGTTTCCGTCAGAGAATGGCGACTTCCAACGGCCGTAAGGTTCTGGCCCGCCGTCGCGCGAAGGGCCGCAAGGTTCTGTCCGCTTAATGTGTGCTTGAATGAAAAGCAGCGCTTGAAAAGCGAAACGGGAGCTACAGCGGGGTGAATGAAACGTTCGCCCCGCTCCCTTTTTAAAAAGGGAAACTCCCAGGGATCACAGGACGGGGAAAGTGTATGAAATTTTCCAGCAGCTTAAAGCTCAACCATATTTTCCGCAGGCTTTACCATACCTCCGGGTTTTCCGACGGCTATCTGGTGCTCTACGCCCGAAAAAACAGGACAGGCGGGAACCGGGTAGGCATTACCGTCAGCAAGAAGCTGGGCAAGGCCCATGTGCGCAATTTCGTGCGCCGCCGTCTGCGGGAAATCTACCGGCTCAATGAGGACAAGTTTCAGCTGGGCTGGGACATTGTGGTAGTGGCAAGGTCGAAGGCCGTGGACGCGGACTTTGGACGTCTGACCCAGAGCTATCTCGCTCTCGCGAAGAAGGCGGGAATTCTGCTATGAAGAAGCTGCTTCTCTCCCTGATTCGCTTTTACCAGCGCGGCATTTCTCCCCTGCACCCGGGCAAGTGCCGATTCCGGCCTACTTGCAGTGCCTATGCCTTAGAGGCAATCGAAAAGTACGGCGTGATAAAAGGCGGATACCTGGCCCTGCGCCGGATCCTGAAGTGCCATCCCTTTTACAAGGGGGATATTTATGACCCCGTACCATGACTTCCGTTTTCCACAAAAATTAAGGAGGAAGGTCAATGTTTCTCGCATTTCACTTATCTGACATCGTTACCGTGCCCTTCGGCTGGCTTCTGGGTCAGCTTTACCATCTGACCAACAATTATGGCGTGGCCATGATTATCTTTGCTGTTCTGGTGCAGCTGGTTCTCATGCCCATGAACGCAAAGAGCAAGAAGAGCATGATGAAGATGTCCCGTCTGACTCCCCGTATGCAGGAGATTCAGACAAAATACGCAGACGATCCTCAGCGCCAGAATCAGGCCATGCAGGAGCTGTACCGTTCCGAGGGTGTTTCCATGGGCGGCGGCTGTCTGTGGAGCCTGATCCCCATGCTGATTCTGTTCCCCCTGTTTGCCGTTATCCGGCAGCCCATTACCTATATCCTGCGGGAATCCGCGGAGGTTTCCCAGCAGATCATTGAGGTGCTGAAGCCTCTGGCCCCGGATGTGTTTACCGGCAACTCCTACTACTTTGAGGTTACCGCGGCTCAGGTGATTCCTCAGTTCGCCGAGGAATTGAAGGCCGCCATTCCTGCCATCAAGGACAGCACCCTGGCAGGCATCAACTTTAACTTTGCCGGCATCAACCTGGGCGCCATTCCCATGTTCAACATCTTCTCCTCCAAGTGGACCTGGACCTGGGCCAACATCGGCGCCTGGCTGATCCCCGTGATCTCCGCCGGTTCCCAGGTGCTTCAGACCTGGATCATGCAGAAGACCAACAACTCCGTGGTCACCGATGAAAACGGCGTTGTGGACGAGGAGACCGCCAAGAAGTCCCAGCAGAACCAGTCCACCCAGATGATGATGTGGATGATGCCCCTGATGTCCCTGTGGATCGGCTTCACCGTGTCCGCCGGCCTGTCCCTGTACTGGTTCATCGGCGGCGTGGTGCGTATGATCTCCGACCCCATCATGACCAACCACTACCGGAAAATCTACGACGCTGAGGATGCCATCCGCATCCAGAAGGCCATGGAGCAGGACCGGATCGAGGCGGAAAAGGAGCGTATCCGTGCGGAGCGCCGGGCTGCAAACCCCGATGGCATCACCGCCAACACCAGCAAGAAGAAACTGCAAAAGCAGCAACGGGAGCAGGAGGCCTCTGAGAAGGCCGCCAATGCCAAGGAATACGCTGCCCGGAAGGGTCAGAGCGTGGAGGAAGAGGAAGAGACCTCCTGCATGTCCGGCATTCCCAGTCGGCCCTACTGCAAGGGCAGAAATTATGACCCCAATCGCTATGCTTCTCGTCAGGAGGAGGAATAACCCATGGAGAAGACCATCGTAACCACTGGCAAGACCATTGACCTTGCCATTGAATCCGCGCTGAACCAGCTGGGTCTGGATCGGGACAATGTGGCGGTTCAGGTGCTTCAGCAGGCAAAGTCCGGCTTTCTGGGCTTCGGCGCCCAGCCTGCCAAGATCCAAGTGACCTACGAGGCCCCGGATCCTGTGCCGGAGACACCCAAGGTAGCCCTTTCCTCCGCTTCCCGGAGTAAGCCCAAGGCAGCTCAGCCTTCCGTCAAAAAAGCCGAGGCACCTAAGCCCGAGGCGCCCAAGCCTCAGCCGGTAAAGCAGGAAGCACCTGAGGCACCCAAGGTGGAGGCTCCCAAGCAGGACAAGCCCAGACAGCCCAAACAGGAGCGAAAGAACGACACTCCCAAGGCTCCCAGAGAACCCAGAGAGCGCCGGGAACCCAAGACCCCCAAGGCGCCCGCTGAGCCGAAGGTCTATACCCCCGCAGAGCCTGGCTCCACCGAGGAACAGATCGAGAAGTTCATCAAGGGCTTGCTGGAGCATATGGGTTCCAACGCCGTGCCCCACTGTGAAAAGGCAGACGGAAATAACTTCAAGGTAGACCTGACCGGAGAGGATCTGGGCTACCTGATCGGCCGCCGGGGCGATACCCTGGATGCCATCCAGCACCTGGCGAACTACACCATCAACCGTGGTATGGAAGGCCATGTGCGGATCAATGTGGATGCGGAAAGCTATCGGGAAAAGCGGGAGGAAAGCCTCCGCCGGTATGCCCGGAAGAAGGCCCAGCAGGTTCTCAAGGCCCGCCGCCGCACCACCCTGGAGCCCATGAACGCCTATGAGCGTCATGTGATCCACGCCGCTCTCCAGGACATGGAGAACATCACAACCCATTCCACCGGCACCGAACCCAACCGCCGTGTGGTCATTGAGTATGTGAGATAAGAATAACGAATCAGCCTCCGGCATTTCGCCGGAGGCTGATTTTCGTTGTTGGGGTTACTTAAAGTATTTCACAGCCGCCTCAAACATGCGGATGTTATACTGGCCGGGGACGTTGCGGTACAGGCCCGAGCCGATGCGCTCGCTATGTCCCATCTTGCCGAAGACACGGCCGTCGGGAGAGGTGATGCCCTCAATGGCGTAGAGGGAACCGTTGGGGTTAAAGTGGACATCGGCAGTGGGATTGCCCTGAAGGTCAACGTACTGGGTGGCGATCTGACCGTTGGCTGCCAGCTTCCGGATCAGCTCCTCCGAGGCCAGGAACTTGCCCTCGCCGTGGGAAATGGGGACGTTGACAATGTCGCCCACGTTCATCAGGCTCAGCCAGGGAGACTTGTTGGAAGCGATCCGGGTGCGGACGATCCGGCTCTGGTGCCGGGAGATGTTGTTGAAGGTTAGAGTGGGGCAGGTTTCATCGGTGTCGATGATCTTGCCGTAGGGCACCAGACCCAGCTTGATCAGGGCCTGGAAGCCGTTGCAGATTCCGCACATCAGGCCGTCCCGGTTGTCCAGCAGCTCTGTGACCCCTTCCTTTACCGCGGCGTTGCGGAAGAAGGCGGTGATAAACTTACCGGAGCCGTCCGGCTCGTCGCCGCCGGAGAAGCCGCCGGGGATGAAGACCATCTGGGCGGTCTTCAGACTCTGGGCAAAGGCCTCCACACTCCGGGCGATGCCGTCGGCGGACAGGTTGTTGATGACCAGAATCTCCGGTTCCGCACCGGCGTCCCGGACAGCCTTGGCGGAGTCGTATTCGCAGTTGGTGCCGGGGAAAGCAGGAATCAGAACCTTGGGCTTGGCTGCCTTTACAGCGGGAGCCTTCCGCTCCTTTGCTTCAAAGGAGAAGGCCTCCATGGGTTGCTCCGGGGTGGGAATGTTGCAGGAGTAGACGGATTCCAGCTTGCCTTCATAGGCAGTCAGCAGGGTGTCCTGGGACAGCACTTCGCCGCCGTAGGAGAAGTCGCCGTCAGTTGTAACGCCGATGACCTTGCCCACGGTGCCTTCGGCCATTTCCAGAACGAAGGAAGCGTAGCTGTAGCCGAACAGCTCCTCCATAGTCAGACCATCCAGGGCAGCGCCCAGGCCGTTGCCGAAGCCCATCTTCATGACGGCCTCTGCCACACCACCCATGCCGGGGGTGTAGGCTGCCACAGCCTTGTCGGAATGGAGAAGCTCGGTGACGATCCGGAAGTTTTCCAGCAGGGAAGCGGTCTCGGGCAGTCCATTCTCGTCATAGGAGGTGGTCAAAAGGCAGAGCTTATGACCGGCGGCCTTGAATTCGGGGGAGACCACGTCAGAGGTTTTCCCGGTGGTGACGGCAAAGGAGACCAGAGTAGGCGGCACGTCCAGGTCTTCAAAGGAGCCGGACATGGAGTCCTTGCCGCCGATGGCGCCGATGCCCAGATTCATCT
>CAYMWT010000156.1:0-6005 GCA_964394055.1 uncultured Oscillospiraceae bacterium | reverse complement strand
CTTTGACATTACCGATGTGTTTATCGACAACCTGTACAAGACCATTGGCAACGACCAGGCTGCCGCCGAGGAGTTCGTTGCGTGGTGCGCCAAGTTCGCCGCCGATAACAGCATGGAGATCACCATTACCATCTCTGAGGATCCCGCCAACGCTTCCGAAGGCATGAAGCAGTACCTTTAATTTGCAAACAATCCAAGGCTTTTACATGAAAATCCACCACAGAACCTTCTGTGGTGGATTTTGTTTTGGAAAATTACTTTTTATAGAGCATCCGGATGGAATTGAGGACGCACAGCATGGCGACGCCGGAATCGGCAAAGACAGCCATCCACATGTTGGCAAAGCCAATCAGACCCAGGATCATGACAAGAAGCTTGATGGCAAGGGCGAAGATCACATTCTCCCAGGCGATTTTCCCGGTGGCTCTGGCAATGGACAGAGACTGGGGAATGGCTTCCATGTCGGAGGTCATGAAGACCACGTCGGCTGCCTCGATGGCGGCATCGGCGCCGCTGCCCATGGCCGCCCCCACGTCTGCGCCGGCCAGAACGGGAGCGTCGTTGATTCCGTCGCCTACAAACATGACGGCGCCCTTTTCGCTGCGGATGGCCTGAAGCCGCTCCAGCTTCTGATGGGGCAGAAGGCCGGCGTGTACCTCCCGGATGCCTACGGTTCCCGCCACAGCCCGGGCAGCGTCTTCCGCGTCACCGGTGAGCATGACCGTTTCAATGCCGCTGTCTCGCAGCTGCCGGACGGCCGGCTCCGCGCCGGGCTTGATGGTGTCCGCAATCAGCAGATACCCCTGATAAATTCCGTCTACGGCCAGAAGTACCTTGGTGCCCGGCTCCCGGGTGTCGGGGAAGGAGACGTGGTTTTCCTGGAGAAGGCGGGCGCTGCCGCAGAGAATCTCTTTCCCGTCCAGTCTGGCACGGATGCCAAGTCCGGCGATTTCCTCCAGCGCCTCCGGCTGGCGCAGGGCAAGCCCCTGTTCCGCCGCGGCAGAGACAATGCTCTCGGCAATGGGGTGGGTGGACTGCTGCTCACAGCAGGCGCAGATTTCCAGCAGATCGGGACGGCCCTCCTGCTTTTGCACCCGGAAATTGCCCTGGGTAACGGTGCCGGTTTTGTCTACGATCACGGTTTTGATCTTGCCCATGGCCTCCATGGATTGACCACCTTTGAACAGGATTCCCTTCTTGCTGCCTGCGCCGATTCCCGCGAAGAAGGCCAGGGGCACGCTGAGCACCAGAGCACAGGGGCAACTCATGACCAGGAAGGTTAGGGCGGTGTAAACCCAGTAGCTCCAATTCCCGGTGACAAGAGAGGGAGCAATGGCAATGACAGCAGCAAGGCCCACCACCACGGGGGTGTAGATCCGGGCGAAGCGGGTGATGAATCGGTCAATCTGAGGCTTGCTGGCGGCGGCGTTTTCCACGCTGTCCAGAATGCGGGTGACCATGGATTCGGACAGGGGCTTTTCTGCCCGGATGGTCAGCTGGCCGCTGCCGTTGATACAGCCGGAAACCACGCTGCTGCCTGGGGTCACCCGGACGGGCACCGGTTCGCCGGTAATGGGAGCGGTGTCGATCCGGCTTTCTCCGGAAAGGACAACGCCGTCCAGAGGCACCCGGTCACCGGGACGAACCAGCAGGGTGTCACCGGCCTTGGCATCCCCGGCGGGGATGTCCCGGATGGTTTCCCCGTCCACCAGATGCACCACATCCGGCCGCAGATCCACGGCCTCCATAATCTGACTGCGGCTGCGCTCCACGGCACGATGCTCAAAATATTCGCCGACCCGGTAGAAGAGCATGACACCTACACCCTCCGGGGCGTTGCCGATGAAGAAAGCACCCAGAGAGGCGATGGACATGAGAAAATTCTCGTCCAGCATGTGGCCGTTCTTCAGATTCTTGACGGCGTCCAGGATGACCTCCCAGCCAAGCAGACCGTAGGCAGCCAGACACACGGCAATGGACAGCCACTTCAGACCAAAGTGTTCCAGAAGCAGCCCGGCGGCAAAGAGAAGGGCGCCGATAAGGATGGGCTTGAGGCTGACTTCCTCCTCCTCGTGGCTGTGGGAGGCTTCATGGGGGCGCTCATCTTCGTGATGATGGTCGTGGCCGCAGGCGCACTCCCCGCCATGATCGTGGCCACAACAGCATTCCCCGTCATGGGGATGATGGTGCTCGTGGTGATGATGGGCGGCATCCTCCCGGGAATGAATTTCGGCGTCCGGCTCCACGGTGCGGGCCAGGGCGGCCAGCTCCGGGATCAGGGCGTCCGGGTCTTCGGAAAGAACGCGAAGCTGACGGGTGGCAAAGGTGATGGTGGCTTCCTGCACCTGGGGATGGGCATTGATTTTTTCTTCGATTTTGGCGGCACAGTTGGCGCAATCCAGGTTTTCGATGATATAGACCTTTCGCTCCATTGAGATTCCTCCTACTTGGCTCATAAATCAACATATGAGCAATCATTCATATGATGACAATAGTATATACCCTATCTTCCCCAATGTCAATAGGGAAATCACATTTTTCTTGCGGGATCCGGGGAGATTTGGTATACTGGCGTTGAAAGGACGTGATCGGGTGTACTGTGACTGCCATATCCACATGGTGCTGGATGGGGTGAACTGGAAGGCTGCCATTGATCGGCACCGGGAACAGGTGGCGGAACGCTGGGTGCGGGAGGTGCTGAGCACCTATGAGAGCCTGGGCTTTGCCTATCTCCGGGACGGGGGTGACCGCTGGGGGGTTGGCAGACTGGCCCGGGAGCTGGCCCCGGAATATGGAATACAATATCGGACGCCGTTGGCGCCTTTGCGAAAAGCAGGACATTACGGCGGCTTCATTGGGAAAACCTATGAAAACCTGGGGGAATACCGCGGATTGGTGGAACAGGCCAGGGAAGCGGGAGCGGATTTCATCAAAATCATGATCTCCGGACTGATGGACTTTGATCGGTTTGGGGTGCTGACGGAAGCGCCTATGGAGCCGGAGGAGATCCGGGAGATCATCCACATTGCCCATGAGGAGGGCCTCTCCGTCATGGCCCACGCCAACGGAAACCAGTGTGTGGCAGCAGCGGCCATGGCTGGGGTGGATTCCGTGGAGCATGGAGCCTACTTAGGGGAAGAGGCGCTGTATGCCATGAAGGAAAGCGGCTGCGTCTGGGTGCCCACCCTGTCCACCATCGGAAACCTGAGAGGGAAGGGGCGGTTTGACGAAACCGCTGTGGAACAGATCCTGGAAAGCGCCATGGAGAATGTAAAGAGATTTGCCGCTATGGGCGGTCTGCTGGCGCCGGGAACGGACGCGGGAGCCTGGGCGGTGCCCCATGGCAGTCTGACAGAGTATGCCCTTTTGAAGGAAGCACTGGGAGAGAAAGGGGAAGGAATCCTGGAAAAGGGTGTCCGGGAGATTCGGAGAAGGTTTTGAGCAGGGGATCGGGAAGAGAAAACGGTTTTCGCCTTTCTGGGAAAATGGGCTTTCGTTTTCGATTGCTGTGTGATAGAATATGAATAAGAAACAATTAAGGGAGAAAAGCGCCTATGCTGTATATTGGAATCGATTTAGGCACCTCTGCGGTGAAGCTTCTGCTCATGGACGAGGAGGGCACCATCCAGAACGTGGTATCCCGGGAATATCCCCTGGAATTCCCCCAGCCCGGCTGGAGCCAGCAGAACCCCGAGGACTGGAAAGCCGCCGTCCTGGAGGGCTTGCAGGAGCTGACTGTCGACTGCGATAAATCCCAAATCGCGGGCATTGGCAGCGGCGGCCAGATGCACGGCCTGGTGATTCTGGACGAGCAGGACAAGGTCATCCGTCCCGCCATCCTCTGGAACGACGGACGCACCGCAAAGCAGGTGGAATACCTGAACGGCACCATCGGCAAGGACACCCTCAGCGCTTACACTGCCAACATCGCCTTTGCAGGCTTCACCGCCCCCAAGCTCCTGTGGATCCGGGAGAATGAGCCTGAGAATTTTAGCAGGATCGCCAAGATCATGCTGCCGAAGGATTATGTAAACCACATTCTCACCGGTGTCCACTGCTGTGACTATTCAGACGCCTCCGGCATGCTCCTGCTGGACGTGGAGCACAAGTGCTGGTCGAAAGAAATGCAGGAGATTTGTGGCGTTTCCGATAGCCAAATGCCCAGGCTCTTTGAAAGCTATGAGGTTGTCGGTACCCTGAAACCGGAAATTGCCCAGTTGCTGGGCTTCCCGGAAACGGTGAAGGTCTGCGCTGGTGCGGGCGATAACGCCGCTGCTGCTGTGGGAACCGGTGTAGTAGGGGAGGGCGGCTGCAACATCAGTCTCGGCACCTCCGGCACCGTGTTCATTTCCAGCCGCAACTTTGGCGTTGACCCCAATAATGCCCTCCATGCATTTGCTCATGCCGATGGCGGATACCATCTCATGGGCTGTATGCTCTCCGCCGCCTCCTGCAACAAGTGGCTTATGGAGGAGATTTTCAAAACCTCGGACTATAACGGCGAGCAGGCTCCTATTACGGAGGACAAGCTGGGCAACAATCACGTTTTCTTCCTGCCCTACCTCATGGGTGAGAGAAGCCCCATCAATGATGTGAATGCCAGAGCCACCTTTATCGGTATGACCATGGACACCACCAGAGCCGATCTGACCCAGGCGGTGCTGGAGGGCGTGGCCTTCGCCATCCGGGACAGCGTGGAAGTGGCGAAATCCCTGGGCATTGAAATCAAGACCAGTATGCTCTGCGGCGGCGGTGCCAAGAGCACCTTGTGGCGGACGATTCTGGCAAATGTGCTGAATATCCAGTTGACTATCCCCGTCTCTGAGCAAGGCCCGGGCATGGGCGGCGCTATGCTGGCAATGGTTGCCTGCGGTGCCTATGGCAGTGTTCAGGAAGTCTGTGACAAACTGGTTAACGCTTCCCAGACGGTGGAGCCTGACCCGGAGCTGGCACAGCGGTACGAACAGAAATATCAGCAGTTCCGTAAAATCTATCCCGCCTGCAAGCAGTTGTTTGCAGAGCTGGCATAAGGAGGAAGCTATGAAAATCTACTCTGTCAATGACCTGGAGTTCAAATCCTATGGCCGGGTGGTTACCGGTCTGGAGGACACCGTAGCGGAAATCCTGTCTGTTTTGAAGGACACACCCCAAGGTGCGGGGGTGGATTACGTCCCCGAATATGAGCCGCTTCAGGAGCTGCCCGCTATGGTGGAGATTTCCGAACACTGCTTCGGCGGTATGCCCGTCCAGCTGGGCTGGTGCAACGGCTATAACACCAGGCTCAACTGCCTGGAATACCACCGGGACAGCGAGTTTAACCTGGGCACCGAGGACTTTATTCTCCTGCTTGCCCGTCAGGATGAAATTGAAAATGGCATCCTGGGTACTGCCAGGGTCAAGGCTTTCAAGGTACCTGCCGGGGTTCTGGTGGAGGTCTACGCCACCACATTGCACTACGCCCCCTGCCATTGCGACGCAGACAAGGGCTTCCGGGTTCTGGTGGCGCTGCCCAAGGGTACCAACACCGACAAGCCTGTCATGGAGAATAAGGGTGGAGACGATCATTTACTCTGGGCCTGCAACAAGTGGCTGCTGGCCCATCCGGAATCCAGTGAAGCCGCTCAGGGCGCGTATATTGGTCTGACCGGTGAAAATATCGACATTGTATCTGATATTTAAGGAGGATTATATTATGAACAACATTCCTGAAGTCAAGCTTGGCATCATTGCGGTCTCCCGGGACTGCTTCCCCATCGGCCTGTCCACCCAGCGCCGGAACAACATTGCCGCTGCCTACGGGGGAGACCTGTACAACTGCCCCATCACCGTGGAAAATGAGCTGGACGTTACCAAGGCTCTGGCCGATGTGAAGGCCCACGGCGTCAACGCCCTGGTGGTGTTCCTGGGTAACTTCGGCCCCGAGACCCCCGAAACTCTGCTGTGCAAGAAATTCCACGGCCCCGTCATGTACATTGCCGCCGCCGAGGGTGACGGCGACCTGATCA
>CAYMWT010000155.1:0-6036 GCA_964394055.1 uncultured Oscillospiraceae bacterium | reverse complement strand
CAATTTGCTCAAGCAGGAAGTCCGTGAACCGGCGATTTACAATGCGGTGATTACGGCGATTGCCACCGGCTGCTCTAAAATGAACGAGATTTCTAACAAAATCGATGAAGATACCAGCGTATGCGCTACTTATATAAAAAACCTGATCACGTTGGGCATTGTAAAAAAAGAATCGCCCTACGGCGAAAAATCCAGCCGCAAGACGATTTACTCGATTGAGGACAATATGTTCCGCTTTTGGTATCGCTTTGTGCCGGAAAACACTTCGATCATTTCCCGTGGGGCAACCGATCTAGCTTACAAGCGCATTGCTCCCGAACTTTCCTCCTATATGGGCGGCGTGTTTGAAGAAATCTGCAAGCAATACCTTTGGAAGCTGCTGCTGGACGGGAAATGCGCCGTGAGTTTCAGCGACCTCGGCCGCTGGTGGGGTACGAATCCCGGAACCAGAGCACAAGAGGAAATCGACATTATGGGTACGGATAAAGATTCTGCCCTGTTTGCTGAGTGTAAGTGGACAAATGAAAAGGTTGACCTCGGCGTTTTGGAAACCCTCGCAGAACGCAGTAATTTGTTTCATTATAAGCAAAGGCACTTCTACCTCTTTGCCAAAACCGGGTTTACAAAGGGATGTATGGATAAGGCAGCGGAGATGGGCAATGTAACGCTGGTTGAATATGCGGATATGCTAAGGGTGTAAAGACTGGTTGTTTATGAAATCGCAACCCCCGGAAGGAAAACGCTGGAATCTGGTTTGGGCGGTGCTGCGGAAAAATGGCAGGCTGATTCGCTAACGGGTTGGACGCACCTGGGCATATCGGTTGAGCGAGGGGATTTGACGGGGGAATGGTTGCTGCGGCTAAAATATGATTTCTATTCGCAGGTTGCCCTCGCAGCAACAGCGGATGTTAGCTGAGAAACTTGTTGGTGTGGAAAATGTTGTGGCTTTCCTAAATAATGCGTACTGAATAACGCAAAATGCCATGAAAGCCAAGGCTTTCCGGCATTGCCTGCGTTATTCTGGTGCAAGGATTTTAGAGCATTCGCCCCAAAATCCTTGCACCTGCTGTTCCTGCATGGTTCGCCATGCAGGAACAGCTACGCATTGATTTCTGTCTGAATTCCGAAAATCGGTTAAAAAGAGCCGATTTTCGGAATTGCACACCTTCGGTGTGCGAATAAGTTGTCAGAGACAACTTATTCAGCAGACATTAAATATATTCCGCCAAGTGTTCGACAATCAGATATAGGTGTATCGGGTAAAGCCGGTATAGATTGACCCTTGCAGCAAATAGAACATTGAAAGTCACTGAGATGAGGTGAAAGCACATGATAGATTTTTCTCAATATAATCAAAATTTCAGTCAAGAATTGACAGGCGAAAACGATCAGATGAATGTGCATCTCAATACATTATTTCTTGAATTGCAGGACATATATACTGCAATATATATTTTCAGGACCGTAGACAGCGAATGGGATAGGAGAGTCCAGGAAAGAGAAGTTCCAGATTATTCAACAGTTAGAACTGTTCTTTATGAATCTCTCGTATATCGAGTGATTCTTGGACTCAGTAAAATTTTCGCAAACCATAAAGAATATTCACTGAGTAAAGCAGCTAACCAAATTGAACAAACTTATAGTAGTAACAGCGAGGTTCATCGCATTGTAAATGAGATCCGCCAAAAATATGGTACTAGTCTGATGATTCCCAAAATTCGAGTTTTTAGAAATAAATTTTTTGCGCATTTAGATAAAGAAAGTGTTCTATCTTATTTTAGAATTGATCCAACATCAGCAATGAAACACATTGACTGCGGTGAAATAGAAGAATGGATGTCATTGATTAGCAAATTGTATAAGATCTGCTTTGGGGCGGAACTGCTGTGCAAATCTCAAATGCCTTCAAAAGATGATGTTATTTACACATTCTTTTGGCGATAACGGAGGTGTTTCCCATGAAAGTGGAACAGTTAAAGCTTAAGCTGGATGAAATTGCTTTGGCGCAGACACACCTTGACCGTGCGCTCTTGGAGGATGCTGTTGACTTTATTTATAGCAAGGTTGGTGCAAAGAAGCCGCCCAAGGCCTCTCTGCTTGAACTAATTGACAGCCCTGTCAGACCGGTCATATAAATGATGCGGATACTGTAAACGCCTTCCACTATGTCCGCATTCTCGGCATGAATGCTAAGCACGGCAGAAGTATCCGCAAAAAAGAAGTAAAACTTGCCTATGACAATATTGCATATCTGCTTGGCCTGATTGTTTCCAAGGAGAACGGAACAGAGTCAGCTTATCGGAAACCACCCAATATGAGCGAAGCGGCTACCCGCAGACTGTACATCGATTTGTATCTGAAAGAAGCCGGCTGGGATGTTCTGGATGTTGAAAGCCTTGTCCAGCCTACCAAAGCCGGTATCGAGATCAAAGTTCAAGGTAGGAAATGCCCGAAAAGTTCCACCAGTGATATTCGGTGGTGTGAACGGGAAAGGGAACTGCCACAAAAGCAGTTCCCTTTAATTTTTTGCTTGAAATGGCTCTATTGCCAATTCCGCTTCAGAACCTCGCTTTTTAGAAACAGAGTGTTTTTTTCATAAGCCTTAACGGGATGAAGCTGTCCCTTTTTTACAAGCTCGTTGATATACTGGCGGGAGCAGTCCAAAATTTCAGCGGCTTCGGTGGCGTTGACCATCCTTTGAGACGCAAAGCATCTGAAATCATCTAACGAAAGAGGAATGCGCTTCCCCATTTTATACAAAACGAAATCGGGAATGGTGAGCATGTCATCCCAGGCAATGCCATGTCCACCGGGCTGTATCTGAACATTTTGGAAATATTCCGGCTTCTTGCGTAGAATGGAAAAGGAACTGTGCTGGGCAAAATAGGAGGTTAAATCGCATTTGCGAACAGAACCGTCCCGGAAAAAGACCAAAAGATTATGATCCGAAAGGGGAACTACATCCTCGATCCGCTTTGTAAACTTCTGCAAAACATCCTCCGGGAGCTGGCTTTCTTCAACAGGAATCAGGTAGTAATCATCCTGGGCGCACCGGCCCATGGAGAGCATCAGCAGGGCGTACTCATCATATTCTTTCAGATTGTTGTTTCGCAGTACCTGACCGATGTTTTGGCGGTCAGGCGGCACAATGCGCTGCTGCACCCAGAGCCTGCTCCAATAGGAATTGATGCTGGTTTCTCCCTTCTTCGCAAAGCTGGAAAGGAGCAGGGGCGTTTCCCAGGGATCGGCCTTTTCGGGCAGCTCAATATAGAAGCTTTTGGGCTTCTCGTAATAAAGAAGATACCCCAAATCCTTTTGAGATGGCTCAGACTCGTCTCTGATTGCAAAAATCTTCATAATAACACCACCGGTTCCAAATCATGTCCCAAATCTTGTTTAAGAGATTTTGGGGGAGAATTTCGTCCAGCCCATCCAGTATAGTGGCCTTGTCGCTTTCTTTCAAGAGGTGGAGCGGGGGCATCTGGTCAGCGGGGATCAGGGACAGGTTTTCTTTCGCTGACCGGGAGCCAACATAAGACTGAACCATTCGATCTTCCATAATATCAAACCGGTCAACGGCCTCCGGGGAAAGACAGGTGCAAAGCAAGGACAGACCGTGATCAAATAGGGGAGCCAGACGAATGGTTTTCTTTTTCTTGTTACGAAGCACCTCAATATTCGCCCCATGCCGATCCCGGTTCAGAATCAGAAAATCCACCGCCAGCATCTGCCAAAGATAGCTGCCCCAACCCATACGAATGCAGAAGTCCAGGGGAGATTCTCCGGGCAAATGCTCCGCTTCATAAAACACATCCAGAGCCACTTTGTCCTCGCCTTTTTGCTTATAATCCTCAGAGGCGCAGAGATAGGTTTCTTCCCTTTGCTCATTTACAAGAATGTCCCCATGGATCAGTTGATAGGAAAGATGGGGGATGCCCAGAATGGTCAGCAGACGGTCTACAATCAGTTCAATGACGCTTTCATGGCCGATGACGCCTTTTACGCTGTCATAATTGGAGAGCTTATAGTATATTTTTTTGCCGCCCAGCTCTGAGTAGGATTTCAGAAAGGAACCGGCGGTGCCGGAGGAGTGGCGGATTTTGCTCCAGGACAAATAGGTCATATCCTGCTTTTCAAGAATCAACTGAGAGTCCATGGCTGTCACCTCAATGGAATTATAAATTATCGCTTGACATATGTCAAGCGATAAAAGGAGAAATGAGGGATATTACAGAATGGCGTTTGGGAACAGGAATCTATAATGCAATCGAAGCTATGTACTGTATCTCTATTTCGTGCCCCACCGCCGCCCGGTCGGCCCGTGTATAGTTCGCAGTTCGTATGGGCTTCATAAAATGGAAAATCCACAGGGAAAAGATGATTGACAAAGCATACAGCAAATACTTGAAAACAACCATTTATCATGCTAAAATAAACTATATTTCTTTATGATCTGAGAAATTGAGGTGAGATCAATGCAAGTCCAGCTGAGTTCCGGAAACTATAGCATTATTGCAAACGGTGAGGCATTCCTCTTTGGTGTGTATGAGGATTTGACAATCCAAGTGGATGACGGCAATGATTTTCAAGTAAAGATTGTTATGAAATTTACGGAAGATCCTTCTGGTGAACGGGATATCCATACGGATGTTGAGAATGATTCCCTGGTAATCACTTGTATCAACTTCAGCGGCATAGGTACGGGTTTGAAACAGCCTGCTCATATAGCAGATGTAAATGGGAAAAAAGTATATTTCATGTTCTCTTCCAGTTATCTTGGTGACAAAGAGGATAAGGCCAGAAGTGTAAAGTACACGGTATTCTGGGAAAAATAAAATGAAGGGGTGATTTCATGAGTAAGTATGTTGTGAATCCTCAGTTTGAACTGAATACTCCTAAAAAGTCTGTTACTTATGAGATCATGCACGTGGACAAGGTTGTTGCTACGGTTTCTACTCTTGGTCAAGCCAAGATCCTGAATGAGCAGTTTATGCCCTATGATATGTATCTTGAGGAAAGCAATAACTTTGATGATTTAGCAAACAATCGTGCAAATTTCTTTTACTGGTGTGCATCTCGTGTTTTGTCCCTGGACAGAACTTATGCAAAGCAGATCATGAACAGTCTGGGCGTCTCTCAAGCAGTAACAGATCAGGACCGTGCTCAGATATCGCTGTCCTATCACTGCGTTTCCTTGAATGATGTTTATTGGGTTAGAACCATGGGCGAAGAGGTTACATTTGCAGAACTCAATTTGTATGATAATCCTTTGAATGAAGCGATTATTCCGCTTCCGCTGAAAGGAAAGCACTTAACTGTAACCAATAAGGAACTTGCCCCAGATTTGTCCACGAAGGGATGCTTTCCCAAGGCTTGGATTCGTGTAGGAACGGAATTTTGTCTTCTGAAAGATGGCGGTGAAGATGCTGTTCGCAGAGAGTTAGTGGCCAGTAAGATTTGTCAATGCTTCGATATTCCGCAGGTTGCCTATGAAGAATACTTCTATGATGGAGAAGCGGTTACGCAAAGTACGATTGTGACCTCAAAACGATATTCCATGATTTCCAAGATGGCCTATGATATCTATGCCATCAACAATGATTTGGATACGATTGAGGAATGTGTTCGCTTAGATCCTGTTGAATACTATGGTATGAATATCCTGGACTATCTGGTAGGCAACACAGACCGACATCCTGAGAACTGGGGCTTCCTGATCGACAACGAAACCAACCAACCCGTTTCCCTGTATCCCCTCATGGATTTTAACATGAGTTTCCAGGCCTATGATAAGTTGGATGGTGCCAACTGTCAGACAACCGGTTCCAGAAGACTGACGCAAAGAGAGGCAGCCGTCGAGGCAGTCCAGGCTATCGGACTGCGGCAGATTCGGGACATTGACCTCACGATCTTTGACGGAATGGACCAGGAACGGGCAATGTTCCTGCTTCGGTTGGCAGAGCTGAAAAAGTATGTAAGTTATACTGATATTCAATAAAAACCTTTAATTTGGAAAATTGAAGGTTTTTATATGAA
>CAYMWT010000154.1:0-6038 GCA_964394055.1 uncultured Oscillospiraceae bacterium | reverse complement strand
CGCCGCAGTCCGGCAGAGCTGCGGCAGATCGCCCAGGCGAAAACCATGGAGGAGCTTCAGGGCCTGGTGGAAAAGGCTCTGGGGCAGTGCGACCCGGGGGTCGTGATGCTGGTGGAGGAATACCGGCAGCAGGATCTGATCCAGTTTGTTCAGGATTATGCCACAGCCAATCCCCAGACGGTGATGGAGGTGCCCCAGGTCACGGAAACCGTCTACGGCAGAGGCCGCAGCCGGGTGGTGGAGCTGGTATTCGGCTACCAGAACTCCCGGGAGGATCTGCGGAAAATGCAGGCCCAGGTGAAGCAGGTGTTTGATTCGGCGGCGTTGTATGTCAGCGGCGACGGCGCTCAGCGGCAGAAGTATGCCCAGCTCTACGCCTTCCTTATGGAGCGGTTTGACTACAAGCTGGAAACCTCCCTGACCCCGGCCTACAGCCTTCTGCGCCATGGGGTGGGAGACAGCCGGGCATTTGCCACGGTCTATGCCGCCATGTGCCGCAGTGCCGGTCTGGAATGCCTGACGGTAACGGGAACCTGCTCCGGGGAGCCGAGAACCTGGAACATTGTCCGGGAGGGAGAGCTTTACTACCATGTGGATCTTCTGCGGTGCAGCGCCCAGGGCAGCTTCAGCACCTTTACGGACGGGCAGATGGAGGGGTATGTATGGGACTATTCCGCCTATCCCGTCTGCGTGGGCGGCGATCACGGAATCGAAGAAGGGGAAGAGGAAACCCCATGAAATCGGGAAAAACGAAGGGGAGGCTGGGCACATGTTCCGGAAAAGGGTCAAGAAACAGACCTATGACAAGGAAAACCTGCGGCCGGTGATCCGGTCCAGCATTTGCACCGGAGAGCAGGTGGCAGGGTTTCGGAATCTCCAGACCGGGAAATTCAGTGAAGTGATGCTGATTCGCAATGGGGGAGACCTTCAGGAATTTCTGGATACCTACGATCTTTCCGAGGCGGAGGTCAGAAGGGAATACTGAAGCCTTTTGGAGAGCGATTCTCTGTTACGCACAGTTTTACCTTATGAATTTTGGCGAAAATACCCATTGACCGCCCTCGGATTCAGGGCGCTATGCTATATTTATGAAACCAAATTTTCGGGAAAAGGAGCCAGAATATGATCTATCGTGAATTTCAGGACAAGAAGCTGTCTCTGCTGGGCTTTGGCACTATGCGCCTGCCTCAGAATCCGGACGGCAGCATTGACGAGCCTCAGGTGCGGCAGATGACCCGGTATGCCATCGAGCATGGGGTGAACTATTTTGACACCGCCTACCCCTATCACAGCGGAAACTCCGAGCGTGTCATTGGCCGGGTGCTGAAGGACTATCCCCGGGACAGCTATTACCTGGCGGACAAGTACCCGGGACATCAGATTTTGAGCGGCGGCTACAATCCTGCTGAGATCTTCGAGGAGCAGCTTCAAAAATGCGGCGTGGAGTATTTTGATTTCTACTTACTGCACAATGTGTACGAAAAGTCCATGGAAACCTACCTGGATCCCAGATGGGGCATCATCGACTATTTCAAGGAGCAGAAGCGGCTGGGACGGATCAAACATCTGGGCTTCAGCTGCCACGCCCAGACCCAGGGCCTGAGCGAATTCCTGGATCGGTGCGGCGAGGATATGGAGTTCTGCCAGATCCAGCTGAACTATCTGGACTGGACCTTGCAGGATGCCAAGGGAAAATATGAGCTGCTGACAAAGCACCATATCCCGGTCTGGGTCATGGAGCCTGTCCGGGGCGGCAAGCTGGCAAGCCTGGATCCCACTGCGGAGGAGAAGCTGAAGGCTCAGCGTCCGGAGGAATCCGTTGCTGCCTGGGGCTTCCGGTTCTTACAGGGGCTTCCCAATGTGACCATGGTGCTCAGCGGCATGTCCAACATGGAACAGATGGAGGACAACGTGAAAACCTTCTCCCAGGAGAAGCCCTTGAGCGAGGAAGAAACGGGCCTCCTGCTGGAAATCGCCGAAGGGATGAAGGACTCCGTGCCCTGCACCGCCTGCCGCTACTGCTGCGACGGCTGCCCCATGGGCCTGGACATCCCCACTCTGATCCGCACCTACAATGAGCTGCGGGTAGCCCCTGCCGTCAACGCGGTGATGCACATTGAGTTCCTGCCCGAGGACAAGAAGCCCTCCGCCTGCATCGCCTGCGGCAAATGCGCAAGGATCTGCCCCCAGAACATCAATATTCCGGAAGTGATGAAGGATCTGACCCGGCGGATCGAGAAGCTGCCCAGCTGGGCGGAGATCTGCCGCCAGAGAGAAGAAGCCGCAAAGGCGGGGAAATAACAGAAAAGACCGTCAGCGTTGGATCTGCGCTGACGGCCTTGCCATGTTTTGGAATCTGTTACTTTACGATAAAGCCTGCGGGAAGCTTCCAGGAGCTGTTGGAATAATAGAAGGTGACGGAGGTCATCAGATACTCCCCATCGTAGTACATACAGGTGGAGCTGCCGCCGTCCAGATTGGCGGCGTTTACCGCACCGTACTGGGTCATGATCTCAATGAGATCGGCGGCGGAGGCACCCAGGTGGCCGTTCTTGCCCCGGCCGTCGGTGACCAGCAGGAGAACAGAACCGTCGGCACACTGGCCGATGGCAGTGCGGGGATTCAGACCGCTGCCCGCGCCGTTCATGCCACGGGGGTTGCCGTTGATGATCAGCTGGACAAAGTGGTTGTTGGCGTCGCTGCTCTCCTCCTGGAAGGTGACCGCGTCCCGGATGCCCTTTTCCTCTACCAGGTCTTCCAGCTGGGCAGGGGTCATACCGTTTATGTCTATGATCTGCAAAATGTTGTCGTTGTCAAAGCCCACAAGCACCAGGCCCGGGTATTCGTTTGGCTGATTGTACTGAATCTCTCCGTTGCTCACGATCACACCATAGGGTCTGCCGCCGGTATTGTTGGTGGAGTCGTAGATGCCGCCGTTGATGGCGGCGAGAGCGCCGCTCTGCTGGGCCAGCTCCTCCAGGGTGACCCCCGTATCCCGCCAGGGATAGATGGTGGCCAGACTGATCCGGGAGGGATCCCGAACCTTTATCAGCTTGGCGGTATAGCTTCTGCCGGACAGCTCGATGACCTCCAGATCCTTGACTTCTCCCTCCTGCCCGTCCTCGGGAATGGGCGTAAAGGTGATCAGGTTCGCGTCCACATCCTCGTCCAGCTTTACCATGGAGTTGGCATCCACGATTTCCTGAACCTCGTCGGAAGGGACAAACCAGGAGACCAGGAACTTCAGCTGGCCGGTTTCCAGCAGGGTTGTGACGAAGGTGCGCTTGGCGCTGGGAGAGGTGGAGCCGCAGATCATCTTCATGGACAGAAACAGGGTGAGGACGAGAACGGCTACCACAGTCAGCAAAACGGAAAGAAAGCGCAGCAGATGCTCGCCCACAGTGGGCTTGCGGTATTTTTGGCGGCTTTGGACTGGTGCCGGCTGCTGGGGCACAGTGGGCCGGGAGGGCTTGGGCCGGGCCCCGGGTGTGGAGGGAACCGGCTCCCGGTGCCTTTGACGGGGCTGTTCAAAATATCCTTTCATAGGGCACCTCATTCCAGAATTTCCCGGTAGTCGGCAAGGAACCACCTGGCATCGTCCTTGCCGTTATCGGTATTGTCGTATTTTACAAAATAGAAGGTGGAGTTGATGATGTCGTCCACCTCTTCACCGGTTCGCAGCACCATCTTCTTTTCCAGACGAATGTCACAGGAGAAGCAGGTGTCGGCGTAAACCACATAGTTGGACACGGTTTCCACCTGGAAGGGAGGATCCTTCAGGGTATGGGAGCTGGTGAAGGTGATGTCGATGCCGGTGGCCCATTGGTACGCCACGTCCTGTAAGTAAGAGCCTTTGATCAGATAGGGGGAAAGCTGACCGTAGCCGTTGTTGGAACCGGTGAGATCCTGGGTCATGAACAGGCTCCACAGCTTTGCCACCTCCAGCGGATCAATGTCCACGGAGAGAGGCAGGGTATCCTGTCCGGCGAATTCCCCGGCAATGGTGACGCTCCGGTTCTCCAGAGTATAGTCTACCGGGTTGCCGCTGGCATCCAGAATCTGAAAGTCCGGCTCGTCGGTGAGGAGCCGGAGGACATAGGTGGCGGTATCCGGCACCTCCGGGCAGTATTCCTTTACATATTTCAGTTCCTCAATGGGTTCTAAGGAGGCGGCCTCCACGGGGACGGTCTCCACGCCCTGAATGGTATAATTCACAGGGATGGTGACCCGATAATCGGTAAAGGTGGGAAGATTGCTCTGATCGTAGGGAACGGAGTTGCCCAGAATATCGCCGATCTCCACATTCAGAGGCGTCAGGCTCCGCAGATCATAGGTGGCCATGCCGTCGGTGATGGTTCCGGTAAGCACCTGGCCGTCGTTTTTGACGATCACGGAGGCGGGAACGGTGAGCTGAAATTCATAGCCGGTGACCTCGATTTTCTCCACGCTCCATCGATCCAGGGTGAAGATCAGCAGACGGGTCTCCTGGCCCTCATGGTTCAGGGTGGCGGAGGCCACCTTGCAGCCATTGCTCAGCACGTCGAAGGTCTTCTTTGTGGCATCCACAGCGCCGTGATTCTCCTGAAAGGAGATGCTGCTGGCGAGAAAATCCTTCTGGAACTGGGCGATTTCCTCCTGGGAGGGGTTCCAATCGGCGCGCAGCTGATCCAGAGACAGCACCTTCTCGAATTCGCTGCTGTCCTTGGATTTGCGCAGCTGATTGATTTGAGCGGCCAGGATGTTCTCCGGCTGGGAGGCTTCATAGTCCTTCAGGGCGCTGTGGACATAGATCAGGACGCCCAGAGAAATGACCATCAGGACGGCCAGGATCGTCAGATAGGTGCCCTTAAAGGGACGGGGCCTTCTCTTTTGGGCCGGGCGGCGGTTGACCGGCTTCCGTTGGGTTACACGTTGTTCTTTCATGGGAATTCCTTTCGATGTGAGCACTGTTTCGACAAAATGTCATGTTCTGTGAGTATAGCCTATTTTCAGCTTAATTACAAGCTTTTTAAACAAATCTTAAAAGGGATCTGGGAAAAAGCGGTTGCGATTCCCCGGTTTTCCTGATAGAATGAAGCCATGAAAGAAAACAGACCAAATCCATAGAAACCAGGGTCAGGAGGTACATCCATGGCAGTGTTATATGACAGAGCGGATATCTATGATTTGCTGGAAGATGAAAACCGGTATCAAGGGACAAAAAAGCACTGGGAGCGGATGCTTTCCGGAAAGGAAATTCACACCCTTTTGGATGTCAGCATTGGCAGCGGGAATTTGACGCTGCCTTTGCTGGAACTGGGAATCCGGCTCTCTGGCTCCGATCTCAGCGAAGCCATGCTGGACAGATGCCGCAAAAAGGCAAATGCCAGGGGAGAGAAGGTGGATCTTCGGGTCAGTGACTTCCGGGAGCTGACGCAAGCCTTCTGTGAACAATTTGACTGTGTCGCCAGTACAGGAAACAGCCTGGGCTATGTGGAAAACCACGAGGTGTTGGGTGTGCTGGAACAGATGAATACGCTGGTTGCCCCGGGAGGCTACCTGTATTTTGACCTGCGGAACTGGGATAAGATCCTCAGAACAAGGCAGCGATTTTATCTGTACAATCCCGCGTTTGTGAAGGATACCCGGATCAATCTGGTGCAGGTCTGGGATTACTGTCCGGATGGTTCTATGGATTTCAATTTACTGTATACCTTCGAACAGAACAACCGAATCGTGCAGAAGGAAGCTTTCTGTGAGCACTATCATCCGGTGCCCCAGAAGCTGGTTTTGGACAAGCTGAAGGACATGGGCTACAGGGATGTGGAAATTTATGGCTTTCCGGCCCAGCTTGGAGCCTTTGATGACAATGTGGATTGGTACTGCGTTATGGCAAAAAAGCAGCCGAAATAGGGGAAAACAGCCATAGGTCAAGAATCCGGCCGGCAGGGAAAACACACCTGCCGGCCGGGCTTTTTCACAGGAACCGCTTGCTTTTTAGGGGAGCTCTGATTAAATCGGCAAGAGCTGACAGCAGAAGATTTTGGCTCAGACGAAGA
>CAYMWT010000153.1:0-6096 GCA_964394055.1 uncultured Oscillospiraceae bacterium | reverse complement strand
GGCAATCATGTAAATTCTAATCTGCTGCGCAGTGCACCACCCCAGAGGGGAAGGCTTTGGCTTCCACCCCAAAAACAATGCAAAGGAGTTTTTCCTATGGCGAAATTATGGGCAGGCCGCACCTCCGGGGCCACGGATGCCATTGCCGACGACTTCAATTCCTCCATCCCCTTTGACAGCCGGATGTATGCCCAGGACATAAAAGGCTCCGTGGCCCACGCTGCCATGCTGGGGGCAACCGGTATTCTCTCCCAGCAGGAGGCGGACACCCTGATCGAGGGCCTCCAGGGGATCCTGGACGACCTGAAGTCCGGGGCTTTGGAGATCGACATGACCTGCGAGGATATCCATATGTTTGTGGAGCAGGTGCTGACAGAGCGTCTGGGAGACGTGGGCAAGAAGCTCCATACCGCCCGGAGCCGGAACGATCAGGTGGCTCTGGATCTGCGGATGTACCTGCGTTCGGAGATTGACGAGATCGCGGCTCTGATCCGGTCTGTTTTACAGGCGGTGCTCCACCAGGCGGAAGCAAACAAAGCCGTGATCATGCCCGGCTACACCCATTTGCAGCGTGCCCAGCCCATTCTGTTTTCCCACCATCTGCTGGCCTACGCCATGATGCTCCTGCGGGATCTTGACCGGTTACAGGACTGCCGGAAGCGGATAAATGTGTCTCCCATCGGCTGCTGTGCGTTGGCTGGCACCACCTACCATACGGATCGCCGGATGGAGGCCAAGGCTTTGGGCTTTGACGATATTGCCCGGAACTCCCTGGACGGGGTGTCCGACCGGGATTTCTGCGTGGAGCTGCTAAGCTGTCTCGCAACCGTAATGATGCACCTGAGCCGGTTCTCCGAGGAGATCATCCTGTGGACAAGCTGGGAATTCCAGTTTATTTCCCTGTCTGACAGCTATACCACCGGTTCCTCCATCATGCCCCAGAAGAAGAACCCGGACATGGCAGAGCTGGTGCGGGGCAAAACCGGCCGGGTCTATGGGGACTTAATGGCCATGCTCACCACGCTGAAGGGTCTGCCGCTGGCCTACAACAAAGATATGCAGGAGGACAAGGAGGCCATTTTCGACGCCGTGGACACGGTGAAAATGTGCCTGAAGGTCTTTGCTCCCATGGTGGAGACCATGACCGCAAAGCCGGAGAACATGAAAAAGGCAGCACAGGGAGGCTTCATCAACGCAACCGACCTGGCGGACTATCTGGTAAAGAAGGGCCTGCCCTTCCGGTCTGCTTACAAGATTTCCGGGCAGATCGTGGCCCAGTGTATCCGGGAGGGGCTGGTACTGGATACGCTGCCGCTGACGGAGTATCGGAAGTACAGCGAGCTGTTCGGGGAAGACCTGTATGAGGAAATCTCCCTGGAAACCTGTGTGAGTAAGCGGGTCAGCGAGGGCGGCACGTCTTTGGCTTCTGTAGAGGCGCAGATCGAATATGTAAAACAGGCGCTGGCATAAGTTACGGCACGTTCTCTTGGAGAACGTGCCGTTTTGCCCTCTCAGTCTCGCTTCTCGAGCCAGCTCTGCTCTGCGCTAAGCATCCGTAAGACACTATGTGTCAACGGCTGCTAAGTCCCGAAGGGTGAGACAAGTGAATGGTACAAAGATTTTAGAGCGGCAAAAATAAGGGGCAACCCACTTGCCTCTCCCTCCGGGAGAGGTGTCACGGCGAAGCCGTGACGGAGAGGGCCTTCCCCCAGAAAATTCAAAGCAATCTTAACATTTTCAGGCTTGATTCAGCTTGCCGTGATACTATAATAAATATAGAAACGGAGGTGTCCCTATGAAGATACTGGTGATTGAAGACGAAAAGCTCCTGGCAGATTCCCTGAAACAGCTGTTGGAAGGTAAGGGCTTCCAGGTGGAGGTGGCCTACGACGGAGAAACAGGAGAAGAGTACGCGGAGCTGGGCATTTACGATTTGCTGATTCTGGACGTGATGATGCCGGGCATGGACGGCTACCAGGTGGCCCGGCAGGTTCGGGCCAAGCGGATCACCACCTCCATCCTCATGCTCACCGCCCGCAGCGATGTGGAGGATCGAATCCAGGGGTTAAAGGCGGGAGCGGACTACTACCTGACCAAGCCCTTTGACACCCGGGAGCTGCTGGCATGTATCAACACCCTCCTGCGCCGTCAGGGCAAGCAGGTGGACGAGCTGGTCTTCGGGAACACCGCCCTGGATCTGGACACCTGTACCCTGATCTGCGGAGACAAGGAAACCCGACTGTCCGCCCGGGAGTTTGATGTGATGCGCTTCCTGCTCCAATCCCAGGACCGGGTGCTGCCCAAGGAGATGATCCTGGCCCGGGTCTGGGGCTACGATTCCAACGCGGTGGAAAATCATGTGGAGGTCTACATCGGTTTTCTGCGGAAAAAGCTGAAGGCCATCGGCTCCAATGTGCGCATTGAGGCCATCCGCAGGCTGGGATATCATCTGGAGGTGGCGGACGCATGATCAAACGCCTGCGGCTGAAATTCATCTGCGTCAATATGGCCATCGTCACCATGATGCTGCTGGTGATTTTCGGCATGGTTCTCCATTTTACCAAGGCCAACCTGGAAGCCCAGAGCATTGGCACACTGCAAAGCGTTATGGAAAACCGATACGCCCGGTTAAAGCCTCCCGGAGAAAACAGCCAGGTGCGGCTGCCTTACTTCTATGTCAGCGTCAGCCCTTTGGGGGAGGTGCTGGCTGCCACCGGCGGATATTTTGACCTCAGCGACCAGGAGGAGCTGGAGGCGGTGATTGCCCAGGCGCTGACGGCGGAGGAGGACATGGGAGTTTTGCAGACCTACAGTCTGCGTTATCTCCGGAAAACCACGCCCTTTGGCCTGACCATGGTGTTCGTGGACATGACCGGTGAGATCAATACCCTGCGCGGTCTGGTGAAGAACAGCATTTTTGTGGCGCTTCTCAGCTTTGCTGCCTTTCTGGGGCTGAGCGTGCTGCTGTCCCGATGGGCGGTGACCCCTGTGGAAAAGGCCTGGAAGCAGCAAAAGCAGTTTGTGGCCGACGCCTCCCACGAGCTGAAAACCCCGCTGACGGTGATCATGACCAACGCGGAGCTGATGACGGATTTGTCCTCCACGGAGGAACAGAAGCAGCAGTGCGCCTCAGGAATCCTCACCATGTCCCATCAGATGCGGGGGCTGGTGGAAAGCCTCCTGGAGCTGGCCCGGGCGGACAACGGCACGGCAAAAATGGATTTTGCCCGGCTAAACCTCAGCGAGCTTCTGACGGATGCCCTGCTTCCCTTCGAGCCTCTTTATTTTGAAAAGGGGCTGACCCTGGAAAATGAGATCGAAGAGGGGCTGTATGTGACGGGAAGCGCTTCCCACCTGCGGCAGGTTGTGGAGATCCTTCTGGACAACGGCGCCAAGTATTCCTCTCCCCAGGGTACCGTCCTGCTTCGGGCGGAGCGAAAGGGGAGCCACTGCCTGTTCTCCCTGGCAAGTCCCGGAGAGCCTATCAGCAGGGAGGATCTGAAGAACATCTTCAAGCGCTTTTACCGGATCGATAAAGCCCGGGCCATGAACCACAGCTACGGTCTGGGGCTTTCCATTGCCCAAAGCATTGTGACGGCCCACGGCGGGAAAATCTGGGCGGAAAGCAGCGAGGGAATCAACACCTTCTTTGTGCAGCTAAACAGCGTGCCCTGAAACAGGCTTCGCATTTCCTCTCTCCCTTGGAGAGAGGAATTTTTTTATTTTCCCCTTGACAACACACAGTCCCTGTGGTATCATACATTTAACAATTAAGTTAATTGTTAAATGACAAGCAAAAGGAGGGGACGCCATGTCCTTACAGCTCGCATTAAAAGCCCTGGCCGATCCCACCCGACGGGAGATCCTGAACCTGCTCAAGGGCGGCAAACGATCCGCCGGAGACATTGCGGAGCACTTCGACATCACCGCGGCTGCCGTATCCCGGCACCTGTCGGTGCTGAAGGATGCGGATCTCATCACCGATACCCGGGAGGGAAAATACATTTTCTATGAGCTGAACGCCTCTGTGCTGGAGGAAATCATGCTTTGGCTCACCGATCTGAAAGGAGAATGATCTGTGGTTTCTGCTTTTTCTATTCTCGCCTGCATCCTCACCCTGGCTGTGAGCCTGATTTTGCCTGTGGTGCTGCTCATCATCCTGTCCGTAAGGAACAGGAGACAGGGCATTCTCCCTGCTTGGCTGCTGGGCGCTGCCGGCTTCTTCGTGCCTCAGGTTCTCATTCGTCTTCCTATTTTGAACAGTCTGGCCGTAATGCCCGGCTTCATGGGCTTTACCCAGAATCATCTCTTCCTGTACGCCCTGTCTCTGGCCTTTACCGCGGGACTGTTTGAACTGGCCGGCCGGCTGGCCGTGGCGAAGCTCATGAACCGAAAGGGCCTGACCTGGAAGCGCTCTCTGGCAGCTGGCCTGGGCCACGGCGGCATTGAGGCAATCCTGATCGTGGGCATGACCTATGTCAACAATCTGGTCATCATGGTCATGATCAACTCCGGTGGCTTTGAAGCCCTGATCACCCAGACCGCCGCCATGGGCGGGGACGTGGCCCAGCTTCAGGCCGTCCGGACAGCGATTCTCACCACCTCGCCATCCCTGTTCCTGCTGGCAGGCTTCGAGCGGCTTCTGACCATGATCGCCCAGGCTGCCATGTCCATGGTGGTCTGCTGGGGTGTCCATGTGAAAAAGGCAGGGAAAGCGTCCCTGGTGTGTCTGCTGTTCCACACGCTGATTGACACCTCCGCCGGAATTTCCATGCTGGCTACCGACGCGGGCGGGAATGTGCTGTCCCAGACCACTGCTTATACAATTGTCTATGTCATCCTGATTTTGGCAGCCGCAGCCTCCCTGTATGTACTTCGGGAGATCCGCCGCCGCTGGATGGCAGAAGGAAAGGAAGGTACTCTATGATTCGTGAAAATAAGAAAACTTTGATCTTCGGCTCCCTGGTGATTCTGCTGCCCATTCCCATTCAGCTCCTGCTGGGCCGTGGCTGGAGCGTCTCTGTGGCAATGCCGCTGGTGCTCCTGGCTGCCTACTGGGTGTGCGTCCTGGCCACCACCATGGATCCCAAGCAGAAAAACCAGGGGAAGAAACCCCAGCGTCTGGTGCTGTGGATCGTGCCCCTGATGTCCCTGATTCTCTGTGGCTTTGACTACCTGATCTGGAAGGAGAAGACCTTCCCCATCACCACCGTCTTCTTCCTGCTGTTTGGCGTCATGTTCATGTTTATCGGCAATTACCTTCCCAAGTGCCACATGAACTACACCATTGGCATCAAGGTCAGCTGGGCCTACACCAGTGAGGAAAACTGGAACGCCACCCATCGATTTGCCGGAAAGGTCTGGTTCATCGGCGGCCTGGTCATTGCTCTCAGCGCGTTTCTGCCCACGCAGTGGAGCATTCCTGTGATGATCGTGTCCACTTTCGTTCTGGTGCTGCTGCCAATTGTGTATTCCTACCGGTATTACCGCTGGCAGCGGGACAGAGGCGACTATCTGGCCGCCAGACCCAAGCTGTCTTCCTCCAGATTCGGCAAGTTCAGCCTTGTATTTCTTGTGGCCATCGGGATCTATGCGGCATGTACCCTGTTTACCGGGAGCATTACCTACCGGTTTGAAGAGGACAGCTTCACCATTGACGCAAGCTGTTATGACGATCTGACAGTGAACTACGATGACATTGAGGAAATCGCCTATCAGGAGGGAAATTACCCCGGCAATCGTATTTGGGGCTATGGCAGCCTCCGGCTGCTCATGGGCACCTTCCAGACCGGTTCCACTCAGTATACCCGCTACACCTATTACCGCCCGGACAGCGCCATTACCATGCTGGTGAAGGGGAAGCTGCTGGTGATCAGCGGAGAGAATCCGGAGGAGACAAGGGAGATATATAATACCTTGTGCCAGAGGGTGGAGCAGTAGTAACCCTCTCAGTCACGGCACATATGCCGTGACAGCTCTCCCGGAGGGAGAGCCAAGTGGGTGGCTCAAAGCCTATACTGGTTCGAAATTTAAGAAACGCCCTTGCCTCTCCCTCTGGGAGAGGTGCCCCAGTGCGCACACTGGGGCGGAGAGGGT
>CAYMWT010000152.1:0-6098 GCA_964394055.1 uncultured Oscillospiraceae bacterium | reverse complement strand
CAACCGCTTCAATCCTCCTATGGGCCGTTTCCCTGCCATTGAAGAAGACGAAGCTCCCTACCGTCTGCTGTGCAACGAGTATCCCGCAGCAAAATAAGAGGTAGAAACATGATTGATGTCGTAGCTCTGGGCGAATTGCTCATTGACTTTGCCTGCATTTCCACCGACGAAGGCGGCTATCCCACCATGGCCGCCCATCCCGGCGGCGCGCCTGCCAACTTTCTGGCGGCTCTGACCAAATTCGGCGCCAAAACCGCCCTGATGGGCAAGATCGGCACCGACGCCTTTGGAAAAATGCTCACCGGCACTCTGGTGGAGGCCGGAATCGAGACCCGGGGCATTGTGAAGTCCGACGATGTCTTCACTACTCTGGCCTTTGTCACCTTTGACGAGCACGGCGACCGGGAATTCTCCTTCTCCCGGAAGCCCGGCGCGGATACCTGCCTGACCTTTGACGAGCTGGATCTGAGCCTGATCGACGAAGCAAAGGTCTTCCACTTCGGCACCCTGTCCCTGACGGACGAGCCTGCCCGTACTACCACCCAACAGGCCGTTGCCTATGCCAAGAGCAAGGGCAAGCTGATCACCTACGATCCCAACCTGAGAAAGCCTCTGTGGAGATCCATGGAGGAGGCAAAGGAGCAGCTGCTCTGGGGTCTGAACCAGGCGGATGTGGTAAAGATCAGCGACGAGGAAGTGGAATTCCTCTTTGGTCTGGGCGTGGAAGAGGGCGCCAGGTACATTCTTGACAACTTCGGCGTGAAGCTGGTGTTCGTCACCTGCGGCCCTGACGGCTGCTTCTTCAAGAACAACCTTGCCAGCGGCAAGGTTCCCTCTCTCAGCGGCATCCATGTCATCGACACCACCGGTGCCGGAGACATCTTCGGCGGCAGCGCCGTGTGGAAGCTGCTGCAAACCAGCAAGGCCCCCGAAATGCTGACCGAGGCCGAGCTGCGGGACGTGGTGTCCTTCGCCTGCACCAGCGCCGGTATTTCCACCACCCGCAGCGGCGGCATTACCAGCGTTCCTGAATATCAGGAAGTTCTGAGCAGGATGGTCTGACCATGAATATCACCATTCAAAACCAATTTCTCACCGTCACCGTCTCCCGGAAGGGGGCTGAGCTTCAGTCCATTCTGGGGGCCGACGGCACCGAATATCTGTGGCAGGGAGATCCCGCCTATTGGCCCGACCGGGCGCTGAACATCTTCCCCTATGTGGCCCGTCTGACGGAGGGCACCTATCAGCTGGACGGGCAGCTCCATCACATGGCCATCCACGGCATTGCCCCTTATCGGGTGTTCACTCCGGTCTCTCAGGAACCGGATCGTCTGGTTCTGGAGCTGAGAAGCGACGGGGAGACCCGCCTGGAATATCCCCGGGAATTTTCCTTCCGCATTGTCTACGCCCTGGAGGGCAGCACCCTGAACATCACCTACGAGGTGGAAAATCGGGACGAAAAGACCATGTACTTTGGCCTCGGCGGCCATCCCGGCTTCCGAGTGCCTCTGGCCGGCGGCAGCTTTGAAAGCTACCGTCTCCGCTTCGGGGAGCCCTGTGAGCCTGTTCGTGTGGGCTTTACGGAGAAATGCTTCCTCAGCGGAGAGGACGCTTCCTATCCCCTGGTGGACGGCACCATTCCTCTGCGCCACGATCTGTTTGATGAGGATGCCATCGTTCTGAAGAACATGGCCCACTCTGTCACCCTGGAATGTCCCGGGGACAGCCACAGCGTCACCGTCTCCTATCCTCAGATGGATTACCTTGGCATCTGGCACATGCCCAAAACCGATGCCCCCTATGTGTGCATCGAGCCCTGGTGCTCTCTGCCTTCCACTCAGGATAAAATCGCTGTATTTGAGGAGCAGCCGGATCTGATTTCCCTGGCTCCCGGAAAAACCTACCAAAACAATTGGCGCATTCAAATCACCTAAAGGAGTATCCTATGAAAATTCAGCGCTGGACAATGGAATATGACGGCTACGAGCCCCTGCCCTGTCAGGCTCCCTGCACCATGTACAGTGTTCTGCTGGAACACGACAAGATCCCCGATCCCTTCTACGGCACCAACGAGCAGGCGCTTCGACACCTGGCGGAAAAGGACTGTGCCTTTACCGCGGTGTTCACCCCGGAGGAAGGCCTCCTGGACAGGGAGCATGTGGAGCTGAGCTTCCAGGGTCTCGACACCCTGTGCACCATCACCCTCAACGGCCATCGGCTGGCCCAGGTGAAGAATATGCACAGAACCTATGTATTTCCCGTAAAGGAGCTGCTTCTCCCCGGCGAAAATACCCTTCGTCTGGACTTTGCCGCACCGATTCCCTATTTCACCCGGGAACAGCACAAGCACCCTCTGTACATGAACAACGGGGATACCATCCCCGGTGCCGCCCACCTGCGCAAGGCCATGTTTGAGTCCGGCTGGGACTGGGCGCCCACCCTGCCGGATATGGGCATCCTCCGGGATGTGGAGCTGAAGGGCTACGATACCGACCGGCTGAAGGACGTTCTGATTTCCCAGCGCCATGAAAACGGCGTGGTAAAGGTTGACCTTCGGGTCTCCACCGCCCACAACGCGGGCTGTGAGCTGTTCGCCACCCTGGATGGACAGCGGATCCGCCTGACAGAGGGTGAGGGCACCATCACCGTAGCGCATCCCAGGCTCTGGTGGGTTCGGGGCTACGGCGACCAGCCTCTTTACGATCTGACGGTGGAGCTTGTCCGGGAGGGTCAGGTCATCGATACCACTGTGAAGCGCATCGGTCTGCGCACCCTCACCGTCAGTACGGCCCAAGACCCGGATGGAAAGGGCAGCGAGTTCTGCTTTGTGATCAACGGTGTGAAGATCTTCTCTATGGGTGCCAACTACGTCCCCATGGACAGTCTGCTCAGCCGGGTCACGGAGGAGCGTCTGGACACCTTGGTCGCCCAGGCTGTGGACGGGGGCTTCAACACCCTCCGGGTCTGGGGCGGCGGCTACTATCCCGAGGATCATTTCTATGATCTGTGCGACCAATACGGCATTCTGGTCTGGCAGGACTTCATGGTAGCCTGCGCCAACATCTGGCTCACCGACGAGATGGAAGAGGAGTTCACCCGGGAAGCCATCGACAACCTGTCCCGGCTCCAGCACCATCCCTCTCTGGGTCTTCTCTGCGGCAACAACGAAATGGAACTGATGATCCTGGACGGTGCCCAGAATACCGAGCTGGTGCGCCACGACTATCTCCATCTCTACGAGCGTCTGCTGCCCCAGCTGTGTCGGAAATACGCCCCCGATACCTTCTACTGGTCAAGCAGCCCCTCCTCCGGCGGCGGCTTTGAAGACCCGGGCAATCACAGCAGAGGCGACGTACACTACTGGACGGTGTGGCACGGCCTGGCTCCCATGACCTCCTATCGTCAGCTTCACGTTCGGTTCTGCTCTGAGTATGGCTTTGAGAGCTTCCCCTCCATGAAAACCATTCGCAGCTTCTGCCAGGAGGAGGATCTGAACTGCTTCTCCCGGATCATGGACGATCATCAGAAGTGCAAGGGCGGCTCCGCCAAGCTTCTGTGGTACTTATCTGAGCAGTACCTCTATCCCAGCGCCTTTGAAAACCTGGTCTATGCCTCTCAGCTTCTTCAGGCCGATGCCATCCGCTATGCCGTGGAGCATTTCCGCCGGGAGCGGGGCTACTGCATGGGCTCCACCTACTGGCAGTTCAACGACTGCTGGCCGGTGGCCTCCTGGGCCAGTGTGGACAGTCTGGGCCGATACAAGGCCCTCCACTATGCCGCCCGGAGATTCTACGCGCCGGTGGCCATGGGTCTGTTCCTGGAAAACGGAAACCTCACCGTCAACGTCTCCAACGAGACCATGGAAGGCTTCCGGGGCAAGGTTGTCCTCTCCCTGAAGAAAGGCGACTTCACCCTGGTGGATCAGGTGAGCCAGCCGGTTTCCCTGACCGCCCTTACCTCTCAGGATGTGCTGCGCTATCCCGTGTCCGTGGAAAACCCCTATGACCTGTTCCTCTGTGCCGAGCTTTTCGACGAAAACGGCACTCTGGTGGCCCGGGGCACCGAAACTCTGGTACCGCCCAAGCATTTCGCCTGGAGAAAGCCTCACATTACCGCCCAGTTCCGGGATATCCCGGAGGGTGTGGAGATTCTTCTCACCAGCGACGTGTTCGCCTCCGGCGTGTACCTGGACTTCCGGGACTTTGACCTGGTGCTCTCCGATAACTTCTTCCCCCTGACCGACAGCAAACCCTATCGGATCACCGTAAAAACCAATCGCAGCGCCAGGGAGCTGGAAGAAAACCTGGAAATCAAAACCGTTTATGACATTCGCTGACCACAGTATTCAGAAAGGATGGTGCGCATATGTGCCGACTGCTCATTGTAGACAGCAACACCGGCAGGTGTGAACGGACAAAGCAGCTTCTCGACTGGTCTGCCTATGGAATTTCCTCTGTTATGACCGCGAACTCTTATCTGGAAGCCGTTGACAAGGCAATTGACCTGAAGCCCCAGGTAGCCTTGGTGGATCTGCATTTGGGCGAGCATATGGGCTACGAGCTTGCCCAGAATCTTCGGGCCATTGGTATGAACATCATCTTCTGTATGACCGCCGACGAGCTTTGTTCCAGCCTGATCCTCTCCTCCATGCGTGCCGGCGCCCAGGAGTATCTGACCCATCCCCTGGATGGGAACGCCGTCCGGGCCTTTTTGGAGCGGACGGTGGCCAGTCCCCTTCCGGGCCGCCATACCAGCACCTCCCAGGAGGGCCTGGATCCTGTGCTGGGCGTCAGCTATGACAGCTTCTCCACCGTTACCCGAAAGATCATTATGGTGATCCGCAGCGACTATCGGTCTCCCCAGACCCTGAGCGCCATTGCCCAGGAGCTAAACATGAGCAGCAAGTACATCGGCCGGGTCTTCCTGAAGGATACGGGGATCAAGTTCTCCGAGTATCTCATGTCCTACCGAATGCTGGAGGCACGGCGTCTCATTGTCAGCACCCGGGAGAAAATCTCCGTGATTGCGGGGATGGTTGGCTATGTCCAGCTCAACAATTTCTACACCCACTTCCGGAATTATTTCGGTGTCTCTCCCAGCGCTCTGCGAAACTTCGAGGCCCTGCCGCTGCCTGGGGATGCCAAAGTCGCGTCAGGAGGCAATTATGCGATCTCTGTTCAGCCTTGATAACCCCGTCATACACTTTCTCAGCCAGGTGGGAGATATGATCATCGCGAATCTTTTGTTTCTGATCTGCTCCGTACCCATTGTGACCATTGGCGCGGGCTGGGCCACCCTGCACAAGATCACCCAGGCCATTGCCAACCAGGAGGATCAGATGCTGCTGCGCACCTTCTTCCGCACCTTTAAGGAAAACTTCAAGCAGGCCACCATTGTCTGGCTGCTGCTGCTTGTGTTTCTTGTGTGTATGCTGGGCAATTACTTTCTCATTGCCACCTACACCGTGGGTACCGTCCAGACCATTTTAAAGGCCATTCTGGCTGTGATCGTGGTATTTGTGCTGGGCATCGGCGCCTACCTGTTCCCTCTGCTGGTGCGCTATGACAACAGCCTCCGTCAGCATTTTGTGAACGCGGTGGTACTGTGTGTGATCAAGCTGCCCAAGACCCTGCTGATGGTATTTGTGAATCTGCTGCCTTTGGTGGTTGCCTACTTCTCCCTGAACACCTTCATCGCTACTCTGGTCTTCTGGATCTTCATTGGCTTCTCCTTTGCCTGCTTTGTGGCAAGCCAGCTTCTGGTCCCTGTCTTCAAGCAGCTGGAGGGCGTTACGGAAGGTAAATAAAGCATTCGGGCTGTCTCCTTATGGGAAACACTGATTAAATCGGCAAGAGCTGACAGTGAGAGATTTTGGCTCAGGCGAAAGGTCTAAAAACGGAGGAATACTGTATGTATTTCCCGCTTTTCGGGGTCCCCATAAAGGGCAACGCCCTTTATGGGGAGAGGAGAAGCCCAAATACAGTCGGAATTTCCCGCTTGCGGGAAATGGAGCTTTGTATTTGGTGCTTCGACGACCTGCACGAATGGGCCAAAATATCCACTGCTCAGCCGCAGACGATTTATTCAGTGTTTCCCTA
>CAYMWT010000151.1:0-6100 GCA_964394055.1 uncultured Oscillospiraceae bacterium | reverse complement strand
GATGCTTTCGCCTTCGTAGACATAGCCGCAGACGGGGCAGACAAACTTCTTCATAAAAAATTCCTCCAAAATTATGTTTTTTATAGGTTAGGCGGGAACCTCCCGCAGGGTAAACAGGGTTACGACCGGCAGCTTCTGCACAGTCCGGTAAAGAGAAGCTGGCAGCCCTCCACATGGCAGCCGGAGCAGCCCTCCGCTTCCTGTCCAAGCTCCAGCGGCAGGTCAATTTCCGGCAGATCCATCACTTCCCCGCAGCCGGTACACAGAAAGTGGACATGAGGGGTGGTAACAGCGTCAAACCGTTCCACACCGTCCACGCTGCCCAGGCTCTGGATCAGCCCCTGGCTTTTGAACAGGTTGAGATTCCGGTAGACTGTGGCCAGGGAAATGTCCGGATGGGTCTGCTGGAGCATGGCGTATACCATTTCCGCGGAGGGATGAGAATGGGTGCTTTGCAGGCAGGACAGGATGGCGCTGCGCTTTTTAAACTGTTTTTCTTTCATGGCGTGCTCCTGTTCTTTGGTGGCTTGTCCTTACGCTGAGAGTATATCATGGATGCAAACATTTGTCAATATGTAAATGAGAATTATTTGCATATAGATTGTGAACAAAATGTTTCCCCTGCTTTTGGCGGATTTGCCCTTTGCGTGAAATATCCCAGTCCGCGCAGCGGGCTGGGATCAACCTTATTTCATGAACTTGTCAACGGCTTGGCACAGACCGTCAATGGCGTTCTCGTCTCCGGCGGCTACGGCGTCCACCATACAGTGACGGATGTGATCCTTTAAAATCACCTTTCCCGTATTGTCCAGAGCGGAACGGACAGCGGCCAGCTGAATGAGAACCTCAGAGCAGTCGTAGCCCTCCTCCACCATCCGCTTTACCTTGTCCAAATGGCCGATGGCCCGGGCCAGACGATTTATGACGGCTTTCTGATTTTCGTGGACGTGGTTGTGGGCGTGGGCGATGCCATGGGCGTGGTAATAGGCGTGGTCATGCACGGCCTCCTGGTCAGAAACCGGCTCCGGATGAATATGGTCATGGGTGTTGTCGGAATGGGTATGCTCCCGGTTTTCCTGATCTGACATAGGCGGTACCTCCCTTGCTTCCAATCAGGCGGAATGATGGCATATTATACCCGGTTTTGCAGAAATTTGCAAGCCCCGGTAGGGGATATTCCGAAGAAAAGAAATGTTTTGACATATACTCCCCTTCCGGGTATAATAGGGCATATCAGAAATTCAAGGAGGCTATTCCTATGCATTTGGACCACGATCATATTGCCATGGGTGAGCACACCCACGAGCATACCCATGCTGACGGCACCACCCATACCCACGAACACACCCATCCCCACGACCATCTCCATGAGAACGGAGAGGCCCACAGCCACGACTGCACCGGCAGCTGCGCGGGCTGCGCTTCCCAGTGTGAGCACACCCCCATGGAGGAGCTGACGGCTCTGATGAAGTATATGGTTGGACACAATGCCGCCCATGCCAAGGAGCTGGCAGACCTGGCCCAGCAGCTGGAGCAGGCAGGCAGCCACACCGCCTATGAGCAGGTCATGGCCGCTGTGTCCGATTTTGAGAAGGGCAACATGCGCCTGAGCGTGGTGCTGGCCAGCATGGAGAACAAGTAAGGAGGGATTCCTATGTGTCTTTCTACCGTTTATCGCAACACCCTGACCCCGGAAAACGTGATGATGAAAAACGTCATGCGCATTGAGTGCAAGGACGGCGTGGTGATCATCACCGATCTGATGGAGCGGCAGATGGCCATTGAAGGGGAACTGGAAATGGCGAACCTGGTGGACGGCGTTGCCGTTGTGAAGGAAAAGGTTCCTGCATAACGTTAAAAAAGAACGAAGAACAGGTAACAGCCACAGTAGTTTGCACTGCTGTGGCTGTCCTTGTATTGGAAACTACGGATTTTTTCAGGGAGAGGGAGACTTTTGCGCAACGGAAATCAAGAAAACAGAGCAGAGAAAATGTAAGATGGAGCCAATGATGGAAGGGGGAATGCCATATGCCGCAGTGGAGCAGATATATTCAGACGGTCGTTGACCAGATCGACAGCTGCATCAAAGCTGAAGATGATGAGAATATGACACTGTCTGCCTTGTCGAAGAAGCTGGGATATTCAGAATACTATACTTCCAGAATGTTTTGCAGCATATCAGGGATGACGCTTAAGGACTATATCAGATCCAGAAAGCTGGCATTTGCGTTGAAGGAAGTCAGGGACACGGAAAACAGCATTCTATATATTGCGGTGAAGTATGGCTTTTCTTCCCATGAGGCATTCACAAGGGCTTTCAAGGATCTGTATGGGGTGACGCCAAGCGCGTACAGAAGAGATCCTGTGCCGGTGGTGCTTCGAACCATCATCAAGCCATTTGACTGTTATCTGATGAAAGGAGCAATGAAGAGCATGGACGAAAAACAAAGCTATGAGGATGTAAAAATCTATTTTGTAAGGATTCCGGCCCATAAGTTTCTGCATATCAGAAATTATGAAAGCATCGGATACTGGGATTTCTGGCAGAAGCAGGCGGGGATCCCGGGGCAGGATTGTGAAACGATTTGCGGGCTGCTGGACAGCATCCAGGGAAAACTGGATGATATTGGGGGAAACGAAGAAAATGCCGGAAGCGGTCAGCTCATGGCATGGATCAATGAACCCACGGGAAGAATCTGCAGCTGGGGCATTCCCCTGGCGGAGGCCTATGGGGTAAGGCTGCCTGCGGATTATGATGGGAAGGTTCCGGAACAAATGCAGCTTATGGACGTGTCGGAAGGGGAATACATTGTTTTTGAGCATGGGCCTTTTGATTATCAAACAGAAGGACAAAGCGTGGAAGCCCAGATTGAGGCTGCAATGAAAGCGTTTGACTATGACGCAAGCGGGTACAGGCTGGATCTGACACCGGGGAGAGTATTCTATTTCTACCATGATTGTGAGCGGTTTTTCAAATATGTCAGACCCGTAGTCAAAAAATAAATCAAATCCTCTCGGTCACGATGTTAGTCGTGACCGAGAGGACTTTTGATGTTTATAGCAATGTGGGAACCAGCGCGGAAAGAGCCTCTGCCAGATCCTTATGTCCCTTCCGGGTCAGGTGCATGAAGTCCACCTGGTTGAATTCCGCAATGCCCTCCGCGTCCAGGAAATGAACGCCCAGGGCGTCACACTTGGGCTTATAATACCGGGCAAGCACCTTGGACTTTTCCGGGCAGCCCTTGCCCATGGGCTCGTCCCACAGGCCGTCCCCAATGTGGGGCGGACAGACCACCAGAATATTGGGCTTGTTGTCCTTCCAGGCGGGGACGGACATGGCCTTCAGCAGCAGCCGCTCCAGGCCGATGGCGATACAGGCGGCATTCGCCCCCAGCCGCTCCTTGACGTCGTTGGTGCCCAGCATGACGATCAGCAGATCCACCCGCTCATGGCTCATAAGAATGGAGTAGATCACATCCAGGGCAGCCATGCTCTCATGGAGGGGATCGTTAAAAACCGTGGTGCGGCCGGAAAGGCCCTCCTCCAGCACCAGGTAATCCTCCCCCAGGTGCTTTTGCAGCAGACAGGTCCAGCGCTCCTCTTCGTTAAACCGGTCGCCGTGGTCGGCGCAGTCGTTTGGATCGGCACAGTAGCCGTGGGTGTTGGAGTCGCCGAGGCAGACAATGTGCTTTTTCATAAAAGGAAACCTCCTCTGTTTCGCCGCCGGAAGGGCGGTTGTGAAAATATTCTTCTCTTTTACAGAATAACATTTTTTCAAAACACGTCAAGAGCGAAAAAATTTTTCGTCAGACTGTTTAAAACTGGAAACGTTTCTTTGTGCAAATAGAAGAACTTTTTTATTTCGACACTTTTTGGAAAATTTTTTTCAAAAAAGTGTTGACAAAGTGGAAAGTTTTCGGTAATATGAGAATCAGAAAGGCCGAACCCCGATTGGAATTTGTGCAAAAAGTCGAGAAACCGCCAATCGGAAGATTTCCGCAAAAAAGGGCGCGCCCTTTTTCCTTCCTTATGCTAAGGAAGGATGACCCATTGGCTTAAACGGCGGACAAGCCGTGAGCATATCAAGAAAAATTTTTTAGGAGGAAATGTAATGAAGAAGTTAATTGCCCTTCTGCTGACCCTGGCTATGGTCGTTTCTCTGGCAGCCTGCTCTGTCGAGAAGACCGAGGCTCCCGCCCCTACCCAGGCCCCCGCTCCCGCGGCTACCAACGCCGCTCCCGCTGAGACGGAAGCTCCCGCCGCTCCCGCTGCCGCTTCCGAGATCACCCTGTGGACTTACCCCGTAGGTAAGTGGGGCGATCAGGCTACCGTGGATGCGCTGATGGCTAAGTTTGAGGCTGCCAGTGGTATCAAGGTTACCGTTGAGTACCTGACCTACGCCGACGGCGACGACAAGGTCAACACCGCCATCGAGGGCAACGCCGCTCCCGACCTGATTCTGGAAGGACCCGAGCGTCTGGTTGCCAACTGGGGCGCCAAGGGCAAGATGGTCAACATCGCTGACCTGTACGATGACACTGCCAAGGCCAACCTGATCCCCTCCGCTATGGCTGACTGCTTCGCCGGCGATGCCGCTTACGAGTATCCTCTGTGTATCAATGCTTTCTGCATGGCCATCAATAAGACCGTGTTTGAGGCTGCCGATGCTATGCAGTACATCGACGAAGAGACCCGTACCTGGACGACTGAGAACTTCCTGAAGGCTATGGACGCTGTCTATCAGCACACCGGCAAGCAGGTCGGCGCCATCTTCTGCGGCGGCCAGGGCGGTGACCAGGGCACCCGTGTTCTGGTGAACAACCTGTACGGCGGCACCTTCACCAACCCCGAGCATACTGAGTACACCTGGGCTTCCGAAGAGAACATTAAGGCTCTGAAGCAGCTCTACGACATGGAATCCCTGGAATTCGACCCCGCTATTGTGGGCGGCGACGAAATCGCTCTGTTCTATAACGGCACCCTGAACGTTGCTTTCTGCTGGAACGCTGCTCAGCAGACCAACCCCAACACCGCCAACACCGGCGCTGGTCTGACCGCTAACGGCGATGAGATCATGTTCATGGCATTCCCCTCCACCAACGGCACTGACGTTAAGCTGGGCTGCCAGAACTACGGCTTTGGCGTCTTTGACAACGGCGACGAGTCTAAGATTGTCGCTGCCAAGGAGTTTATCAAGTACTTCTGCGCTGGCGAAGGCACCGCTGAGGCCGTCGCAGCCACCGGCAACTTCCCTGCTGACACCACCATCACCGGCGTTTACGCAGGCAACGAGGCTGAGGAAATCCTCAACGAGTACAACGCCACCATGGCTCCTCTGGCAGGCGAATACTACCAGGTTACCACCGGTTGGGCTGAGGCTCGTACCGCTTGGTGGAACATGCTCCAGCAGGTCGGCGCTTCCGACGGCTCCGTGGAAGCCATCACCGCAGCTGTCAACCAGTACGTTGACCAGGCCAACGGCAAGTAATTTACAGGCGTAATCATCATGCCCCTTCCCTCCCAGGGGGAGGGGCATGTGCTTTCAAACAAAGGTCGAAAAGGGAATAGATAATGCGTCCCCATGACGCGCTCCGATTGGAGACGCATGATGTATTCCCTTTTCCTCCCTGGGAATATGAAAGGAGGATATCCTTGGCAAACAAAAAAATTGCGGTAAGCAGCAAATCCCGGCGGCTTATGATCCGGGAGACTACCACATCCTACCTGTTCTTGGCACCCTTCCTGATTTTCTTCGTTCTGTTTGTGCTGTATCCCATGATCATGTGCGTATACACCAGCTTCTTTGACGCAACCATGGGCCGGGAGGACATCTTTATTGGCTTCCAGAACTACAACACCCTTTTCCATGATGAAGTGTTCTGGGTTGCCCTGCGGAACACCCTGGTCATCGTGCTGGTCTCCGTACCTGTGACCTGCGCCTTCTCGCTGTGGGTGGCAAGCGTCATCAGCAAGATGAACGTAACGGCGACCTCCGCCTTCCGCTGCATCTTCTACCTGCCTGTGGTCACCGGCTCTGTGGCCGTTACCATGGTCTGGAAGTGGATGTTCAATAACTACTACGGCATTTTCAATTACATCG
>CAYMWT010000150.1:0-6105 GCA_964394055.1 uncultured Oscillospiraceae bacterium | reverse complement strand
CCCGAATGTCAAGGCCGGGGTGCTTCTTTATATCCGGCAGCTACACATACTCATACTTCCGATCCAGGGCCTCCGCCAGGGGACAGCGGCGGTAAAGACCCATGCAGTACACCTCCTTGTGATGCCGCATGTCCTTCCCGCTGCCAAACCGCTGGTACAGATCCGTCCCGTCCAGCAGCCCCTCGCACCGCAGCTGAAGCAACTTCCGGTCCTCCCGCCGATAATAGGGACACCGGACAAAAATGCTCTCCTTTCCGTTAGACATACCCTTCCTCCTTTTTTCCGTCCTCCTGAAGCACCCGGCGAATGGCCTCCAGCTCGGCCTCGCCCAGCTCCCCGGAGGCCCCCGTGGGCAGGGCCTGCTTCCCAGGCTTTCTCCGCCAGATACCCCGCTGGATCCAGTTGCTCAAATAGGGGATGTACTGGCCGCCCTCCTTGTGCCATTGCTCTGACTGCTTCCAGGCCTTCAGACTGTCTGCCATCTGTTGGGCCTCCGCCTCAGTGCTGACTGCCTTGCTGTAGGCCCGGTATCCTGCCTCCGGATCCCCGATCCGTTCCTGAGGATACTCCTTTACAATATCATCCCACCAGGATGCCCTCTTGCCTTCGGTTGGGTTCTCTTCTCTTTGGTTTATTTCTCTTAGGTTCGGTTTGGTTAGGTTAGGATTCCGGTTTGTTCCATTTTGGATTCCAGGCTCCTCCGGTTCCGGGAGCTCGCCCCGCAGCTGCAGCAGGGTGGGACAGCCCGGCACCGGGTGGTCTGTGTAGGCCCGGTTCTCCTTGACCCAGACCTGGGAAGCAATGGCCGGATAGTTCAGAGGCTTGATGCGGTCGCTTTTCAGGGTGTTGGATATCCGCCAGTGTTTGATCACATAAACCTCCCCAAATTGCAGCAAAAACCGGCTTTCCACCAACTTTTTCAGATAGACTTTCCCGGTATAAAAATACCTGGCCAGCCCGGAGGCGTTGTTGAGAAAGCCGTCGTCATCCGCCGCCATGTTCAGATGGACGTACAGCGCCTGGGCGTGAGGCGGCAGGGCGTAGAAGGAATCGCTCTCAATAATTTTGGTGCTGAAGCACCGTCTGGTGGCCATGGCATCCCCTCCTTTCCCGGGAACTTGCTGTGAAATTTTCTTGTAATTTTCTGTAACTTTTCAGAACTTACCCGGCACTTGCCCTTCACTTCCCGCAGCTTTCCCATAACTCCACCCGCAGTTCCCGATCTTCCGGGCGCACTGCCAGCCGGATCAGCTGACCTTCGCAGCCATCCAGATGGGTCACTCGCTCCCCGTTGTCGATGAACAGCGGCACCCGCACCCCGTAAAACCGGCTGAGAGCCGAGATGAGATCCAGCCCAACCTGCACCTTCCTTGCGCTGTTCAGGTCGGGGAAGGGGATGCCCCCGGACAGAATGTCGCACCGCTCCTCTGTTTCCCCGTTCAGAAGCTCCCGGTGAAAGCGTACCGTGGCCAGCCGGAACAGGCCGTTTACAGTTTCTTCCAGCTGCCCTGCCTTGTACCGGGTGAAGGCCTGGGCCAGATACAGCTGCTCCTCGATCCGGTTCAGCTCCTTGCAGGCCGCCTGCTCCTGCTCCCGAAGAACCGCCATCCGGCCCTCCAGCCGCTGCCGAACCTGGGCCTGGGCGTCCTGAGCTCCCGCACTCCGGAGACGCTCTCCCAGGGCCTCCAGCTCCCATTGCAGCCCCTCTCCGCCGGATGGGGCATGGGCAGGGCTTGGCGTCTCCTGAAAGGCTTCCAGAAATTTCCCGCACTCGTCCAGCCGGGCATGGAATTGCTCCCGGCTGTGGCAGTAGCCCCGCTTTTCCCGGAGAAGTCTTGCCTGATATCCTTCCAAGGTCTGATTTTCCAGCCCGGGCAGCAGAGGCGCAAACCGGGGTTCCTCCTGAATCAGGGCCTTGTCCGACTGGCCGCCCACCATGTGGAACAGCACAGCCCGCCGCTCCTGCCACTTCATCCCGCTGGCGAACCAGGTGACATCGGTGAGCATCCGGAACAGCGGTTCCGGGGCCAGTTCCCGGACGACCCGGTCAAAGGTTCCCTTCCGGCAGGGGGCCCCATCCACAAAGTAGTCGCACACATTCCCCTCAAACACCGGGGTATCGCTGCCCCGGCGCACCCGACGGGTCTCCCGGAGGCATCTGCGCAGGGTCAGGGGCGTACCGTCTCGGGTGAGCACCGCCTCCACCGCGGTCACCGCCTGGGGATCCGCCGTCCGGCCCAGCCGGTTCAGGGGCTTGACCTCTCCGGTGCCGCCGCTGTCCCGACCAAAGAGCAGCCAGAGGAAGCCGTCATAGACGCTGGTCTTTCCCGTGCCGTTGGCCCCGTAAATGGAGGCGGACTTGCCTTCCAGGTTCAGCTCCAAAAGGCGATGGCACTTGAAATTCTCCAACGTCAGCTTTTCGATCCGAATGTCCATGTTCATCCCTCCTCTTCCACCACTTCCAGGTGCTTCAGCCGGACGCAGCCGGGATAGTTCCGGGCCAGCAGGTAAATTCCCGCCTGGATCACCCAGAACAAATACAGCACCTCGCCTCCGAAATCCGCCTTGGGCGTGGCGATGATCACCGCGCTGCCCTCACGAATGGCGATCCTGGGCCTGCACCGGAGCTTGCCCTGCTCGTAGAGGAACTGTACCGCCTGGCCTGCGGTGTAGGCCAGCATACTGGCTCCCGCGCACACCAGATCCTCTCCCTTTGGCGCTGCCCCGGCGTGGCCCTCCATCACCATGTGGACGCTGCCCTGTGTCTGCTTCCTGTAAAACCGTACTGTGATCATGCTTTTTTCCTCCTGACATTTTATTTATCCCGTTATTTTGGACAGTCCCGGTGGTATACTGTTCCCGCAGTCAAACCTCGGTTCCCAGATCCACCTTTTTGAAAAAACAGTTGCAATTCCGGAAGGAATATGATACCATGTCCTCATAGCGGTTCGAGAACTGGAACCAATTTCTTTCCTGAATTCGGGATTAGTTCCATAAGTGGAACCCATGGCCTTAGTATAGTTCCACTAGTTGAACTTGTCAAGTGAAAAAATGCCACTTCTTGAACTTTATACGTTTTGCACAATTTTAATGGGGTGAAATTATGTTTTTTGACGTGTACGCGTCCCTGTGTGCCGGCATTGGGAAACCGGCCAGCGTGGTTGCTCAGGAATTGGGCATTGGCAAATCCACTGTCACAAACTGGAAGAACCGTGGGTTTACCCCCAGAGGTGAGACCTTGCAGCGGATTGCGGACTATTTTGGGGTCACCACGGACGTATTGCTGGAAACGGAAAAAGCGCCCGCCAAACCTGGTGAGCGCGCCATTTCCGACGAGGACATGATGTTTGCCCTGTGGGGAGATACCACGGACGTAGACGCGGCAGACCTGGAGGATGTGAAGCGATATGCCGCCTTTGTCCGGGAAAGGAAAGGAAAAAAATGACAGATCTGTCAAGGCTCTACCAAATCGCGGACCGGGAACAGATCGAGGTAGACTGCTTTGACCTGGGAAAGCGGGAGGCTCTGTCCATTATGGACGGGGATGGCCGCTGTTACATTGCCATTGACCCCTTCCGGCTGCTGTCCAGCCGGGATGAAAAGCTGAAGTTGGCCCACGAGCTGGGCCACTGTGTCACAGGCAGCTTTTACAATGCCCACGCCACGGTGGATTGCCGGCAGAAGCATGAGAACACCGCGGACAAATGGGCGGTGATGGAGCTGATCACGGCGGACGAGCTGGACGAGGCGGTAGCGGAGGGCTTCACGGAGATCTGGGAGCTGGCGGAGCATTTCGACGTCAGCGAGGAGTTCATGCGCAAGGCGGTCTGCCTCCATGTCCACGGAAATGTGGCGGTGGAGCTGTATTTTTAGGGCAAAAAGAACGGGACTATCCAATCGGACAGTCCCGTTTCGTTATAACCCGGAAATTATTCCTTATCTTCCTTAGGCAGCAGGATATTCAGCACGATCGCCGCCAGGGCAGCGGGCACGATGCCGGAGCCGCCGAAGATCAGCCGGATGGCCTCGGGAGCCTGGTTAAGAATTCCGGCGTTGGCGCCCATGCCGTAGCCCACACCCAGAGCCACAGACACAATGGACAGGTTCCGACCGTTCAGAGGCTCCTTGGTGATCAGCTGAATGCCGCTGACCACAATGGAGGAGAACATCATCACAGCCGCGCCGCCCAGTACCGCCTGGGGCATGATGGACACCAGAGCCGCCAGCTTGGGGCACAGACCGCACAGGATCAGGAAAATAGCGCCGGTGGCCAGGGCGAACCGGTTGACTACCTTGGTCATGGCGACCAGACCCACGTTCTGGCTGAAGGAGGTGTTGGGCAGCACGCCGAACAGGGCCGCAAAGGAGGAACCCAGACCGTCGCAGATCACGCCGCCGGACAGCTCCTTGTCCGTAGCCTCCCGGCCAAGACCGCCCTCCATAACGCCGGAGATGTCGCCTACGGTCTCCACGGCGGTGACGATGAACATGATCATCACGGGAACGATGGCCCGGAGGTCAAACACGGGCTTTACCGGCATAAGCTTGGGAATGGCGAACCAGGAGGCGTCGGCCACCTTGCTCCAGTTGATGACCCAGGCCTTGGTGTATTCCACCCCATCGGCATTGACAGCGGTGGTGGGCAGGAACAGGGCCATGAGGGAAGCGGCCACATAGCCGCAGAGAATTCCAAGGAGAATGGAGGAGGAGCTGGTGACGCCCTTGGTGCCGTGCTTGAAGGCCAGGATCACCACCAGCACGAACAGGGCCAGACACAGGTTTTCCAGGGAGCCGAAGTCCTGGGCGTTGTTGCCGCCGCCGAAGGAGTTGATGCCCACGCCAATCAGGCTCAAGCCGATGGACAGCACCACGGTGCCGGTGACCACAGAGGGGAAGAACTTCCGCAGAGGCTTCAGGAAGAAGCCCAGCACACCCTCGAACAGGCCGCCCAAAATGGACGCACCCATCATGGCACCGTAGGCGATGATGCCGCCGCCCATGGAGGCAGCCACGCTGTTGAACACGCCGATGAAACCAGAGGAGGTGCCCATGATGATGGGAACCTTGCCGCCCACAGGGCCGATGGAGAACAGCTGCACCAGGGTGACGATGCCGGCAATCAGCATGGCGTTTTGCAGCAGGGACAGCTGAAGCTCCGCAAACTCACCCGCGGCGATGCCGCAGGCGCTGGTGATGATCAGCAGAGGGGTCAGGTTGCCGACGAACATGGCCAGAACGTGCTGAAGGCCCAGGGGAATGGCCTGCCGCAGGGGCATTTTCCCGTCCAGCTGGAAGGCTTCCTTTACCAGTACATTGGGATTTTTCATTTGGATAGTCTCTCTTTCTTTCAAACTTCAGGAAAAAGTATACCACCGGACAGCGCCCTTGTAAATTGCCGGAAACAGAGAAGATTTCACCGGTTCCCATTCACATTCTGATCAAAAAGCGGATGGGCTTCCCGCCATTCCGGTTCCAGAATGGCCATGAGTATGTCGTCGGCATAGCCGCCCTCACAGGGGATGGCCTCCCGGCGGACGCCCTCCCGCCGAAAGCCCGCCTTTTCGTAGGCCCGGATGGCCCGGGGATTGAAGGAAAACACATCCAGCTCCACCCGATGGAGGTGCAAGGCCGCAAAGGCGTATTCCAGGGTCTTCTCCGTCATCCAGCTCCCAAGGCCCCTGGAGCAGTCCGCCTGGTGGAAAATGGCAATGCGGAAGTTGGCGCAGCCAGCCTCCCAGTCGATCTCATTGAGAACGCTCTCCCCGATGATCTCCCCATCCGGGGACACCAGGAGGAAGGTGTACCGGTCGGGATCCGCCAGCCAGTGGGAAAAGGCGGACAGCACCTCCTCCCGGGTGAAGGCCGCCTTGCAGCCAGTAAAGTGGGCAATGGCCCCCTCCATAGGATCAAAATTCCGGTGAAAGTAGCTTTCCGCGTCTTCTGTTTTTGCGGGACGGAGCAGATAGCCGTCCTTTTCCCAGGTGCTTGTCATGAGGGAAATCCTCCTGAAAATTCATGATGGATACACCATATCACACTTGGGGGATTTTTTCCAGAGGAAAGAAAAAATGGGTTGATTTTTCGGCTGGTTTTTCCTATACTCTA
>CAYMWT010000149.1:0-6114 GCA_964394055.1 uncultured Oscillospiraceae bacterium | reverse complement strand
AATACCATGATGTCCACCCTCCCCGGGGAAAAGTCCTCCGTGGGCTATAACCTGCTCCACGGCGCCTTTGCTGTGGGCGCGGTGCTGTCTCCCATTGCCCTGATCCTGAGCACCAAGAATAGCCCCGAGGGCTGGCGGTACATGACCATGGGAATTGCAGCCCTGTGCGTCATTCAGGTGCTGGTGTACCTGAAAATGGCCCTGCCCCAGGAGAAGATCACCGGCTCCATCAAGTCCGTAGACCGGAGCTTCCTGAAGAATAAGAGCTTCTGGCTGGGCGTGGCCATTCTGTTCTTCTATATCAGCGCGGAATACGCCATTGTCAACTGGCTGGTGACCTACTTTAAAGACACGGGCGTGCTCAGTGCCGATGTGTCCCAGCTCATGTCCAGCCTGTTGTGGGTGGTTATCTTTGCGGGACGGATGCTGGGCGCCTTCACCGTGGGGAAAATCTCCCGGAAGCTTCTGCTGCTGGCGGACGGTATCGGATTGCTGGCATTTTTCCTGCTGGTGTTCTTCAGCCGCAGTGAGGTGCCCATTTTCATTGGCATCATGGGCGTAGGCCTGTTCATGGCCACCATTTACACCACTGCCCTGGCCATCGGCACGGCCAGCATCAAGGGCAACGACCTGGGTGTCAGCACCATGATCTTTATCGGCTCCACCGGCGGCATTATCACCCCTGCTGTGGTAGGTGTGGTTGCGGAACACGCTGGCATCCAGATGGGCATGGGCGTGGTGGTGATCGTCACCGTGCTGCTGCTGGCCACCATTCTGCTGACCCTGAAGGTCAGCGATGATTGAAGTAAGGAAGGGTTTTTATGGTAATCAAGGGAAGCAATTGGGTACCCCACAGCGACGCGGTGCCTGTGGAGGCCGGCCCGGGGGTACAGCGCCGGGTACTGGCCTACAGCGACGATCTTATGTGCGTGGAGAATACCTTCCAGCAGGGCGCTGTAGGGGCGCTCCACAGCCATCCCCACACCCAGATCACCTATGTGGTCAGCGGAAAGTTCTCCTTCACCATTGACGGGGAGACCCGGACGGTGGAGGCTGGGGATACCATGCTGAAGGAAAACGGCATCGTCCATGGCTGCACCTGCCTGGAGGCTGGTGTGCTGCTGGATATCTTCACCCCTATGCGGGAGGATTTTGTCTGAGAATGGAAAACAGGGCTGTCTCGTTAAGGCAGTCCGGTTTCTTGCCCTCTCCGTCACGGCTAACGCCGTGCCACCTCTGCTCTGCGCTAAGCATCCATAAGACACTATGTGTCAACGGCTGCTAAGTCCCGGAGGGAGAGGCAAGTGGGTTTTTCTATTTTCTTACCAGTTTGAAATTTAAGCCACGCCCTTGGCTCCCCCTTTGGGGGAGCTGGCTCGCGAAGCGAGACTGAGAGGGCTGCCACATAAAATTTTGAGGCAGTCTCGTTTTGAGACTGCCTCTTACGATCCAATCAATCCGCCCCATCCTGGGGCCCGGCCAGCAGGGCAGCGTACACGCCGCCCAGATTTTTTAAACCCTCCGCCAGGAACCCGGCCATTCGCACAGCCCCTTCCGGCTTCAGATGGGTGTTGTCCTTGGGCCAGACGAACAAGGGCCTGCTTGCTTCGTCTCCCAGCTCTACCAGGTAGGTTTCCGTCACGTCTGTCAGGTCGATCACCGGTACCTTCAGCGCCTTCCCCAGCTGCCGCACCGCCTCGGGATAGGCTCCGTGACTTCCGGGGAGGAAGGTGCCTGTACCGTCGAACAGCCGCCGGGCAATGGGCGTGATCAGCACCGGATAGGCCCCCGCCTTTTGGGCCGCCCGGACAAACAGGGTCAGATTCTCCTTGTAGGTGGTGTCCGGATCGGTGTGCCTGGCCCTGTCCGGCTTTTCGTCGTTGTGACCGAACTGGATGAACAGAAAGTCACCCGGCTCCATGGCCTGCTCCACCGGGGCAAACCGACCCTCCTTCAGGAAGGAACGGGTGCTTCGCCCGTTTTTGGCATGGCTTTCGATCCGCACATGCCGGGCGATGTACCGATCCAGTCCCTGGGACATGCCGGTCTGGGGATAGGTGTGAATGGTGTTTTTGGCGACGGTGCTGTCGCCGATGTAGTAAATGGTGGTCATGATTCTTCCTCCCTGATTCTCCGGCGGATCTTTCGGATCACCGGAATGGCAACGCACAGGGCAAGCAGACCGGTGGACACGTTGCTGACCATCATGGTCACGCCCACCGCTTCCTCGCCCATGGAAGTAAAGTGCTGAAGGGCCCACAGTACCGGTACCCGGAAGACAAACACCCGGGACACGTTCACCAGCATGGTCAGCTTTGTGTAGCCGTAGCCCAGCAGCAAGGCCAGGACGGCGGAATTGATACCCAGAGTCACATAGCCCACCATCTCCCACTGGTGGATGGCGATGATGGCGTCGCGGAAGCTCTGGTCAAAATTACTTTTCGACCTGGCAAACACCGAAGCCAGCCAGGGCAGGCACTGGGAAACGATCAGCAGGCCCAAAGCGCCGATGGCCACCTCGATGGCCAGCAGCCAGTAGAAGATTTTCAGGGTACGGCGATAGTTTCCCGCTCCCCGGTTCTGGCTGATCAGCGGGGCCGCCCCATCGGTGAAGCCACTGTGCCAGGAGGTGGTCAGGCCGCCGATGTTGTTGGAGATGCCCAAGGCTCCTACGGTTGTGCCGCCGTACAGGCCGGACATGGCGTTTACCACCACCTTGCCCGCGGCAAACAGCACCTTTTCCGCGGCCACCGGATAGGACAGGTTCAAAATGGGAACCGTGGTCGCCTGCTTCAGATGGATTTCCCTGGGAGAAAACCGGAAGGCCCCCACATCCCGGCTCATGGCGTACAGGGCGTAGAAGAGCATCAGCAGCTGGCTGATCAGGGTCGCCACGGCAATCATCAAAAGACCAAATTGCAGGATATACACAAACACGGCGGATAGGCCCAGCTTCACCAGGATCACCACCAGGTTGATGTTCAGGATTCGCCTGGCGTGTCCCCGGCTGCGCTCGATGGCGATATAGACGGTGTTAAAGAAGTTGACCACCAGGGTTAGGATCTCCACCCGAAAGTAGCCGGTACCGGCGGCAATCAGATCCTCCGGGGTTTTCAGGAGCCGGAGAAAGGGAACCGCAAAGGGGATCAGGGTCAGGGCCACCAGGAGGCTTACGATCACTGCCATGGCGTATACCGTGGCCACCCGGCGGCGGACAACCTCATAGTTGCCCTGGCCGTAGGCCTCGGAGATTTTGATGCTGCCGCCTACGGCAAGACCGGTGCCCAGGGCCGTGATCATCAGGGTGATCTGGCTGAGGCAGGACACCGCCGATACCGCGTCGGCGCCGATATAGGATGCCATCAGGGCGTCCAGAATTTTAAAAATGTTTTGCAGGGCCTGATACAGGGCCAGGGGCGCGCAGGAGGTCAGCAGCACCCGGAGGGGATGCCCCTCCAAAGCGTAGGTTCGGAATTCCTCGTCCTGCCTGGAAACAATGGATGCCATAAGGTTCCTCTCTTTAAAAAGGCCATAGAATGGGGTGGACGCAAAAGCGTCCACCCATTTTTGTGTCATGGGACAGGGGCTTACAGCACCACGCCGTCCTTGAAAATGGAGATTTCCCGGAAGCCCTTTTCCTCTGTCCGGGTCTGCTTGCCGGAGGCAACCTCCAGCACCAGGTTCAGAAGGTCCGCGCCGGCCTCGTCCAGGGTGCGTGCACCATCGGCCACCACACCGGCGTTGAAGTCGATCCAGCCGTGCTTCTTGGTGGCAAGGGGCGTGTTGGTGGCAATCTTCAACGTAGGAGCGGGAGCGCCAAAGGGGGTGCCCCGTCCGGTGGTGAACAGGATCATGTGAGCGCCTGCCGCGGTCAGGGCGGTGGAGGATACCAGGTCATTGCCGGGGCCGTAGAGCATGTTCAGACCCTTGGTGGTGACAGCGTCGCCGTAGCCGATCACGTCCATAATGGGGGCCGCGCCGCCCTTCTGGACACAGCCGCAGGACTTGTCCTCCAGGGTGGTGATGCCGCCGGCCTTGTTTCCGGGGCTGGGGTTCTCGTAGACGACCTCGTTGTGGCGGAGGAAGTAGTTCTTAAAGCCGTTGATCATGTTCACGGCCTTGTGGAAGACCTCTTCGTTAATGCAGCGATTCATCAGGAAGCCCTCGGCGCCGAACATCTCCGGCACCTCGGTGAGCACCGTGGAGCCGCCCTGGGCCACCAGCATGTCGGAGAACCGGCCCACCGTGGGATTGGCAGTGATGCCGGACAGGCCGTCAGAGCCGCCGCACTTCATGCCCACCACCAGCTCGGAGGCGGGGATCTCCTCCCGATGGAACTGGGAGGCAAAGGCCGCCAGCTCTTCCAGCAGCTTTCTTCCGGCCTCAAACTCGTCCTCCACCTGCTGGCAGGTCAGGAACTTCACCCGGTTCTCGTCGTACTCGCCCAGCTCCTCAACAAACTGCTCGTGGGTCAGGTTTTCGCAGCCCAGGCTCAGCACCAGCACGGCGCCGGCATTGGGATGGCGGGTCAGAGCGGCCAGGAGCTTTCGGGTCTGGGCGTGGTCAGCGCCGGTCTGGGAGCAGCCAAAGGGATGGGTGAAGGTATACAGGCCGTCAATGGTGCCCTTTACCAGATCCTGGTTTTCCTTCACCAGGGTCTTGGCCACATCGTTGACGCAGCCTACGGTGGGGATGATCCAGATTTCATTCCGAATGCCCACCTTGCCATCGTGGCGGCGGTAGCCCTGGAAGGTGGCAGCCTTGGCGGGAGCCACAGGGCAGATGTGAGGCTCGTAGGTGTATTCCAGCTCTCCGGAGAGGTTGGTCTTCATGTTATGGGTATGTACCCAGTCACCGGCCTTCACGGCGGCTACGGCGTGGCCGATGGAGAAGCCGTACTTGATCACCTGGTCGTTTTCGGTTAAGTCCTTCAGCGCCATTTTGTGGCCCTGGGGAATGTCCATATTGGCGGTGACGCCTTCAAAAACCGTGCCCGCGGCGATGGGGTGTAGGGCCACGGCCACGTTATCGTTGGGATGGATATGAATAAAGTCAGGCATGGGATTGTCTCCTTTACTGTTCATTCAGATAGAAAAGGGGGCCGCTGCTCGTCGCAATCTCGAACACAATGCTCCATTTTCCGCAAGCGGAAAATTCCGGCTGTGTTCGAGTTGCTCCTCTCCCCATAAAGCATTTATGCTTTATGGGGACCCCGATGCAGCAGCCCTGTTGTCTTGGGAAGCTCGAATTAAAGGCAGGAAGCGTAGGCGGCAATAGCACCCTCGGTGCGGATCTTCTTCAGATTGGCAACGGTAGCAGCCTCGAAGCCTTCGATCTTGGTCAGATCCTGACCCCACATCTGCTCGTTGGTCATGACGGCATGTACCAGATCCTCAACGCTGTCGTTCCGATGATCGTAGTAGAACTCCAGTGCCCAGCGGTCGTCGGAGCAGACATACTCGTTGCCCGCGGGACGGCGGCAGACCAGGCCCTTGTCGTTCAGCTCCTGGATATCGTTAGAGAAGAAGGCGATGTAGGCGGCGAAGCTCATGGTCAGGCAGGTGGGCAACTTGCCGTTCTTCTCGATGTACTCCAGGAAGGAGGGCATGTTCCGGGCACGCCACTTGGAGGTGGAGTTCAGGGAAATGCTCATCAGCTCGTGGTTGACAAAGGGGTTATTGAACCGGTCCTGAACGGCGGAAGCGAAGTTCCGGCAGTCCTCCTGATCCAGAGGCAGGATGGGCACGATCTCCTCCAGCAGCATCTTGTTCATGTAGCCCAGGATGGTCTCATTGTGCATGCAGTCCCGGACGATGTCGAAGCCGCCCAGGTATGCGCCCAGAACGAAGCCGGTGTGGGCGCCGTTGAGGATACGAACCTTGCGCTTCTTGTAGGGGGTCATGTCGGGGGTCACGAAGACCTTGCTTTCCAGACCGGCCTTCCGGAAGGGCAGGATGTCGTTGAGCTTCTCGTCGCCCTCGATGACCCAGACACCGAAGACCTCGCCCACGTCCAGCAGAGGATCGGCGTAGCCGTGCTTCTGCTCCAGCTCGGCCACCTCCTTGGGGTCACGGATCCGGCCGGGAACAATCCGGTCAACCAGAGAGCCGCAGA